>DATGQR010000561.1:0-6898 GCA_035304105.1 Thermomicrobiales bacterium
GACCCGTCACCTGGGCCACCGTTACTACTTTTCGCCACCGGTCAATGACTACGACCCGCGCCGCCTGGGCCAGCCGGCCACGCCCGAGGAGCGCGCTCTGGACCAGCTCGCGCAGCGCTGGTTGGAGACCGACTCCGTTCACTTCGAGCTCGACATCGACGGCACGACCTATCTCGATGCGGACGGCAACATCGAGCTGAAGTCGGCTGAGGGCGATCTCAAGCGGCCGAACATGGCCAGCGCCGCCGCCGATGTCGGCATCGGCTTCGCCAACTTCGACGTCGAGATGATCGTCATCGGCGACCAGGCTTACATGACGAACTTCCTCAACGGCCGCTGGGAGCGCGCCCCGGGTAACTTCGACTTCAACCCCGCCCTGATCTTCGACGACCGGCGCGGCATCGGCGCCGTCGTCGAGGCGATCGACAACCCGCGCATGACCGAACGCGCTGAAGTAGATGGCCGCGCCGCGACCGAGATCAACGGCTCGATCCCGCGCAGCGAGGTCAGCCAGCTCGTCGCCGGGACGCTCGAAGGCGATCCCATCCTCGTCAGCCTGTGGATGGATCCGGAGACGCACGACCTGCTGCGGATCAGCCTGCGCGAGCCGGACGACGCCCCGGGCGAGCCGACAACCTGGATTATCACGTTCAGCGATCACGGCGCGCCAGTGACCATCGAGGCTCCGGATCTTTAGCCGGCCTCCGCGGCCTATCCTCATCTCTAACCCCGGTCTGGCCGCGATCTATCGTGCCGGGCTCGTTCGGCGCTCATACTCAGGATGAGTAGCCGGGCAGCCTTGAACCGGCTCTCCCACTGATCACAATCTTCAGGCATGGACTGGGACACAACGATGGCACGCACACATAGTCACGAATCGCTGAGGGATCTGCTCGTCGACCAGCTCAAGGATCTCTACTGGGCTGAGACGGCATCGGTTCAGCTCTGGCCGCGCATCGCCGCAGCCGCGACTGACACCAAGCTGCGCGAAGCGCTAGATGCCCACGTCGGCAAGACCCACCGCCATGTCGAGCGGTTGAAGTCGGTCTTCACCGAACTGGGCCTGCCGCCCGAGGGCGAGACGAGCCAGGCCATGCACGGCCTGATGCTCGAGGCTCAGGACGCGATCACCGACTACCAGGATCCGAGCGTCCGCGACGCCGCGCTGATCACGGCCGTCCAGCGCATGGAGCATTACGAGATGGCCAGCTACGGCACAGTGCGCACCTTCGCCGAAGTGCTCGGCTACGGCAACATCGCAGACACGCTCCAGAAGACGCTGGACGAAGAGGGCGAGGCCGACCACAAGCTCACTGACATCGCCGTCGGCAGCTTCTTTACCAAGGGCATCAACCAGCAGGCGGCCGAGTAGCCAGACAGGACTCTACGTTCACAGTCGGAACTGGCTGAACCGCAAGTCGATTCGCGCTATTCAATCCAGGGCAACTGGCTAGTAGCCTACGAGTCCATAATCTGCGCGTGGTTACAAACGCGAGCAAGCACCAGAAGTCGATGACGTTCGAGGAATTTCTGGCGTTCGAAGAGCAAAGCCTGGAGCGCCATGAATTCGTTGCGGGCGAAGTCTATGCCTTCGCCGGTAGAACGGCACGGCACAATCGGATCGCAGGAAACGTCTATCGGGCGCTGGCGGCCGCTGCGGAACGGGTAGGCTACGTGGCGCTCATCGGAGACGTATTACTCTGCGCGGCGACAGATATCGCCTAATATCCCGACGTTATGGTGACCTGTGAACCGAACGACGCGGATTACCTTATCGTCTCGAAGCCGCAAGTCATCGTCGAAGTGCTATCTCCAAGTACCCGCGCGATCGACTTGCGCGAGAAACTGTTCTTCTATCGCCAGATCGACAGTCTTGAAACGTATCTGATCATCGAGCAGGAAGAGCGCAGGGTCTACCGCCACTGGCGCGACGACGAGCGTATCTGGTGGTCTGAGACTGTCCCCGAGGACGCTACAATCTCGATTCCCGGGCTGGCGATCGAACTGACCTATGCTGACATCTACCGCAAAATCGGCGGCCTGAACTCGTAATCCCCCTATCACAAGGCGCTACCCTACGTTTTCCTATGCCCGCTTGCCAGCCTCGGCGGTCTGGCCGATACTGTCGCAGGCAAATTTCCGAATCAGGCTAGGGAGCGGAGCGTAGCATGGCGATCCGTATCGTTACGGGCGGCATTTCGCAGGAGACGAACACCTTCCAGTGGGAGCCGACGACGCTGGAGGATTTCCAGAAAGGGTCAAGCCGGATCGTCCGCGGGCAGCAGATCCTCGACCTCGACGGCACCGGCACGATCTACGGCGGCATCGTCGGCGAGGCCAAGCGCCAGGGCGTCGAACTGATCCCGACCACCTTCGGCAGCGCCGTGCCCGGCGGCCGTGTCACCCGCGAAGCCTTCGAGACGATGCGCGACGAGATCGTCGAGGGCATTCGCGCTGCCATGCAGGAACCTGGCGGCATCGACGGCGTCCTGCTCGGCATTCACGGCGCGATGGCGCTGGAGCACAACGATGACGGCGAGGGGCCGCTGCTCACTGCCATCCGCGAGGTCGTCGGCCCGGAGATCCCGATCGTCGCCCCGCTCGACCTGCACACCAACCTCTCCGAAGAGATGATGGCCGAGTGCGACGCCTTCGTCGGCTACAAGCACTACCCGCACATCGACACGGCCGAGACCGGCGCGCGGGCGATGCAGATCCTGATCGACACGATCAAGGGCGACATCAAGCCGACGATGGCCTACGTCAAGGTCCCGCTGATCGCGCCCAACCAGTCGATGGTCACTACCTGGCAATCGCCGCTCAAGACGGCCATCGACCGTGCCCGCGAGATGGAGGAGGAAGACGACGTCGTGGCCGCGACCGTGCTAGGCGGCTTCCCCTTCTCCGACGTGCCCTACACTAGCGTTGCGACGATCCTGGTGACCAACGACAATCCCGAGAAGGCGAAGCAGTACGCCGAGGAACTGGCCCAGATCTGCTGGGACCTGCGGGCCGACTTCGAGATCAACCCGACGCCGATCCCGGACGCGATCGCCGAGGCGATGGCCGGCGAGCCGGGCAGCGTCTACGTTCTGGCCGACATCTCCGACTCCGGCGCCAGCGGCACGGCCGGCGACGGCACGGCCGCACTCAAGGGCTTGCTGGAGGCCGACGCGCGCTCGGCCGCCGTCGCTCAGATCATGGACCGCGAGGCAGTCGAAGCCTGCATCGCCGCCGGCGTCGGCGCGACCGTCACACTTTCGGTCGGCGGCAAGCACGACAAGTTCCACGGCGACCCGGTCGAAGTGACCGGCATGGTGCGCCTGATCCACGAGGGCAGCTTCGAGCTGGGCGGCGTGATGGGCCGCGGCACGCGCGCCAGCCGCGGCAAGACGGTCGTCCTGGAAATCAACGGCCCGGGCGGCATTGAGCTGCAGCTGACCGAGCTGCGGGGCCACCCGAACGATCTCAACTTCTTCCGCGCCTTCGGCATCGAGCCGACCGAGCGGCGCATCCTGGTGCTCAAGAGCGCCGCCCACTTCCGGGCCGCGTTCGAGCCGATCGCCACCAAGGTCATCGAGATCGACGCGCCCGGCATCAGCACGCCCAAGCTGCACACGCTCGACTACCAGAATCTCCGCCGCCCGATCTACCCGCTCGACGGCGACTTCGACTGGACCCCGGAAGCGATCCTGCCCTAGCAGAAGGGATTAGGAACTAGGGATTAGGGATTAGTTGGGGAAGAGGGAACAGGGATAGCCGAACTTTCTGCCTTCTCTAATCCCTAGTCCCTAATCCCGGTTCAGGCCAGGAGCCGCTCGACCGCCGAGCGCCAGCGGGCGAGCTTGCGGGTGCGGAGGTCGGGGGACATGGAGGTCGTGAAGCGGCGGTCGGGCTTCCAGTAGCTGGCGGCCTCGTAGAGCGTGCGGTGGTGGCCGGCGCCGACGCTGGCCAGGAAGGCGGCGCCGAGCGCGGTCGTCTCGATATTGCGCGGGCGGATGACGGCGATGCCGCAGATATCGGCCAGCAGCTGCGCCAGCAGGTTGTTATTGACCATACCGCCATCGACCCGAAGCTCCGAGGGCGCCGGCGCGCCGTCCGCCCGCATGGCCTCCAGCAGATCGAACGTCTGGTAGACGACCGCCTCCAGCGCGGCCCGGCAGAGTTCGGAGCGGCCGGTGTCGCGCGTCAGACCGAAGATGGCAGCCAGGGCGTCGGCTCGCCAGTGGGGCGCGCCCAGCCCGGTAAAGGCCGGCACGATCACCACGTCGCTGTCGTCCGAGCTCTGCATCGCCAGCCACTCGACGTCGGACGACTGGTCGATGATCTTGAGGCCGTCGCGTAGCCACTGGATCGTTGTCCCGGCGTTGAAGATGCTGCCCTCCAGGGCGTAGGTCGTCTTGCCGTCCACGCGGTAGGCGATCGTCGTGACGAGTTGGTGGGTCGAGCGCACCGGCTGATCACCGGTATTCAGCAGCAGGAACGCGCCAGTGCCGTAGGTGCACTTCATCATGCCACGCTCGAAGCAGGCCTGGCCGACGGTCGCGGCGTGCTGGTCGCCGGCCACGCCGGTGATCTTCGGCGTGTTCCGCAAGACATCCGGGCGCACCTGTCCGAAGTCCCCGGCGCTGTCGTGGACCTCAGGCAGCATCTGGCGGGGGATGCGCCAGAGGTCGAGCAGCTCGTCGTCCCACTCGCAGCGGTGGATATCGAAGAGCATCGTGCGCGCCGCATTGGTCGCGTCGGTCAGATGCGCGGCCCCGCCGGTCAGCCGCCAGATCAGGTAGCTGTCGACCGTCCCGAAAAGGATCTCGCCGCGCAGCGCCCGGTCGCGCAGGCCGCCGACGTTGTCCAGCAACCAGGCGATCTTGCTGGCCGAGAAATAGGGATCGACAACCAGCCCGGTGCGCTCGGCGATCAGCTCCGCGTGACCACGCTCGATCACGTCCTGGCAGAGGTCGGCCGTGCGGCGATCCTGCCAGACGATGGCGTTGTAGACCGGCCGGCCGGTGCGGCGGTCCCAGAGGATCGTCGTCTCACGTTGGTTGGCGATGCCGATGGCCGCGATGGTGTGACCGACGCTAACTTCCTTGATGACCGAGAGCGTGTCCGACCAGATGTCATCCGGGTCCTGCTCGACCCATCCGGGCCGCGGGTAGATCTGGCGCAGCGAGCGGCGTGCCTCGGCGACCACCCGCCCGGCGCTCCCGAAGAGGATCGCCCGGGTCGTCGTCGTGCCCTGGTCGATGACGAGAACATTCGCGGTCATGCGCTGCCTCCGGCTACCTGACGCTGGACTCTGCTGCGTACCATACTGGAAAACTGGAGATGGGGGAGCAATCGTGGAGCCCGCGCGACCAGATAGCACCAGCCCGGCCAGCGGCGAGCGCTACGACCTGCTCGTCATCGGCGGCGGGATCAATGGCGTCGGAGTGGCGCGCGACGCGGCCGGCCGCGGGCTGAAGGTGCTGCTCTGCGAGCAGGCAGACCTGGGAGCGGCGACCTCGTCAGCTTCCAGCAAGCTGCTGCACGGCGGGCTGCGCTACCTGGAGCAGTTCCAGTTCCGCATGGTGCGCCACGCGCTGGCCGAGCGCGAGGTGCTGCTGGCCGCCGCGCCGCACATCGTCACCCCGCTGCGCTTCGTCCTGCCCCACAACCGCAAGATCCGCCCCTACTGGATGATACGCGTGGGCATCTGGCTCTACGACCACCTCGCGCGCCGCAATACTCTGCCCGGCTCGACCGGGCTGGACCTTCGACAAGACATCGCCGGCCAACCGCTGCGGGAACGGTTCCGCCGCGGCTTCGAGTACTCAGACTGCTGGGTCGACGACGCGCGGCTGGTCGTCCTCACCGCGATCGACGCTCGCCAGCGCGGCGCGACGATCCTGACGCGCACGCGCTGCGTCGCGGCCACCCGGGTGGACGGCGGCTGGCAGGTCGAGCTGGAAGACACGATCTCCGGCGAGCGCCGCTGCGTGATGGCATCGGTCATTGTCAACGCCGCCGGTCCCTGGGCCGAAGGTGTCGCCCGCCAGATCCTGGGCGTCGAGTCGCGCTACCGCTCCCGACTGGTCAAGGGCAGTCACATCGTCGTCCCGCGCATGGTCGACCACGGCAAGGCCTACATCCTCCAGAACGACGACAAGCGCATCGTCTTCGTGCTGCCCTTTGAAGATGACTTCACGATGATCGGCACGACCGACGTGCCCTACGACGGCGACCCCTTCGCGGCCGAGATTGACGCCGAGGAGACGGACTACCTGCTGGCCGTGGTCAACGATCACTTCCGCCGACAGCTGTCGGCGGACAACATCGTCTGGTCCTTCAGCGGCGTCCGCCCGCTCTACGACGACGGCTCCAGGTCCGCCGCCAAAGTCAGCCGCGACTACATTCTGGAGACGCACGCCGCGCCCGGCATCGACGGACCGGCGGCGCTCACCATCTGGGGCGGCAAGCTAACCGGTTTCCGGCTGCTCGCCGAGGACGTACTCGAACAGCTGCGCCCACGCTTCCCCGGCATGCCGGGTCGCTGGACCGCCGGCGCGCTCCTCCCCGGTGGCAATCTCCACCCGCCGGGGATCGAGCAGTTCACGACCATGCTTACCCAGGTCTACGATTGGCTGCCGCCGAAGCTGGCCCGCGCCTACGCCCGCCGCTACGGCAACCTGGCCCACACCGTCCTCGGCAACGCCTCTTCGCTCCAGCGACACGGCGAAGAGCTGGCCCCCGGCCTCTACACCCGCGAGGTCGACTACCTCGTCCGCCACGAGTGGGCCCGCACGGCCGACGACATCCTCTGGCGCCGCACCAAGCTCGGCCTACACGCCACGCCCACCGACGTCCAGCGCGTCGAGGACTACATCACGCAGCTCCCCCAGGCAACCGGTAAAGCCTA
>DATGQR010000562.1:0-4164 GCA_035304105.1 Thermomicrobiales bacterium
GTTCCGGCGAAGGGCAGCTCAACCAGCCCGAAGGGCTGGCGATCGACGCCGACGGCAACATCTATGTGGGCGACTACCTCAACAGCCGCGTGCAGAAGTTCGACGCCGACGGCAAGTTCCTCACCACCGTCATGCAGGACAACAGCACCCGCGAATTCAACGCGACCACGATGGGGCCAAAAGACCTGGCGATCGACGTGGGTAAGGGCCTGCTCTACATCGCCGACAACAAGAACCATGCCGTGCGGCGGCTCGACCTGGTGACCGGCGACGTCATCACCTTCGGAGGCCAGGGCACGGAGAACGGCAAGTTCAACGACCCGAACGGCATCGGGCTAGATGCGTCCGGCAACGTCTACGTCGCCGACACCGGCAACCACCGTATCCAGAAGTTCACCGCTGACGGGCAGTGGATCACCTCGTTCGGCGCCTACGGCCTGGCCGGGAACCAGCTCATCATGCCGCGCGACGTGGCCGTCGACGCCGAGGGCCGCGTCTACATCGCCAATGGCGGCGATCAGTCGGGCGGGGCCAGCATCCGCATCTGGGGGTCGATCAACGCAAAGGATTACGGGTTGATCACCATCTGGGGCAATACTCCCGCCCAACCGCTGCTGTTCGACTTGCCGACCCGGCTGGCGCTGGATAGCCAGGGACTCGTTCACCTCACCGAGTCGCGCATCGGGCGCGTGCAGGCGTTCAACGCCAGGGGGCAGCGCGTCGACATTCTGATCGACGCCGGGCGTGGCGCCTTCGAGTTGCCGGTCGAGGTCGAGTACGGCGACGACGGCCATGTCTACGTCGCCGACCGGGAGCGCAGCCAGGTCACCGTGTTCACCACGGCCGGCGCGCTCGTCCGCCAGCTGTCCGAGAACGTCGACAAGCCAGTGGATGTAGCGGTGCATAACGGCCTGGTCTACATCGTCAACCAGGGGCGCAATGAGATCGTCAAGTACACGATCGGCGGCAAGTACCGCGCGAAGTGGGGTGCGGCCGGGAGCGGGGTCGGCCAGTTCAACACGCCTGAGGGCGTGGCGGTCGACCGCCAGGGCAACGTCTACGTCCTGGACGCCGGCAACTACCGCGTCCAGAAGTTCACCCCCGAGGGCGCGTTCATCAAGGCCTGGGGCAGCCAGGGGACAGGCCCGGGGCAATTCCTAAACCCGAAGGGCATCGCCGTCGGGAGGGACGCGCTCTACGTGGTCGACTTCGCCAGCCGCCTGCAGAAGTTCGACCTGGACGGCAACTACCTCATGGATATCAGCGAAGAGGGCGTCGAGGCCGGCCACCTCGACGGGCCCTACGGCGTCACCGCCGACGTTCAGGGTTATGTCTACGTCGCAGACCGCGACAGCCACCGGCTCCAGAAGTTCAGCGCGGACGGCAAGCTCGTGGCCATGCTCTCCCCGGACACCACGGTGACGGCGGACGAGATCATGCCCGAGTTCTCGGCGCCAACCGGCGTGGCCGTCGGGAAGGACGGCACCGTCTTCGCCGTCTCGCAGCTGCTGGAAGGCATCATGGTCTTCAAGCCCGACACGACTGACTGAGCGATGGTCCAGCGGCAGGCGGCTCCAGGGGTTCGCCCCGGGGCCGCCTGCCTTTCCGCGCGAGCAGTGGCCACCACCATTGAGAAACTACGATGGTCGCTTCCGGAGATGCTCGATTCCGGGAACGGCCGCGCGTGCCTACCCTGAATTCACTGTCGCAGAGGGCTGCGACGGGGGAAATCAGGAAAAGGGCACGCACATGACACGCACGAGATTTCTACTCCTCCTCGTTCTCACACTCCTCCCGAACATCGCAAGCATGGCGCCGCTCGTCGCGTCCGCGCAGCCCAAGCTGCCGGACGACATCGTCGTGCCAGGCTCGGGAGTGTTTGCGCTCGAGGACTACAACCACTACCGCATCCGCACCGGCCAGGTGACGACGGTCAGCGAGTTCCAGCTCAAGCTGGCCGCTGGCGAGTCGCTGGAGCTGTCGGTCGCCAATGTCTCCGAAGGCGGCATGCCGGTCCTGCACCTGTTGGATGCGGAGAGCGGCAAGGAAGTGATGGTGTCCGAAGGCGCCAAGGCGAGCATCACTGTGCACCCGGACAAGCGCGAGCGCAACTACATCGTCGTCCTGCGCTCGCGGCGCCAGGAGACGGCCGGCAAGGCCGACCTGTTAAAGAACGGCGAGGTCTGGCAGACTGGCGTGCCGTTCGCCGGCCTGCACATGGCCTTCGATGGCCTCCGGCCCTACGACCGCATCCAGACGGCCCACCGCCCGGGCGGCAAGGGCTCCTATCACCGCGTCTACGTCATCAACCCGCGCGATGAGCTCAGCATCATGCAGCGCGCGGTCGGCGGCGGCCCCAATGGCGCGGTCAACATGCAGATCACCGTCGAGGACCGCTTGCGCGACGTCATCGTGGGCGTTGGCAGCGTCGAGGCCGAGGAACTGGCCGGCGTGTTCTGGAACGATGTGAACCAGGATTCCGACGGCGACGGACTGGGCGACGATCTGGAAGCCGGGCTCGGCACCTGCTCGAAGCTCTCCGGCTACGTCCGGGTGGGCGACGGCTACGAGTTCGATTGCAGCCTGGCGGCCGACCCGCGCGATACCGACGGCGACGGCATCAGCGACGGCCTCGAGGTCTTCGGCTTCGTGGCCACCACCGGGGTGCTGGCGACCGACAGCGAGCTGGCGGCAGTTCCGGCCGATGGCATCGCCGTTCCCTTCCAGACCCACATCAACCTGCCGCTGTGGGGCGCCAACCCGCGCCACAAGGACCTGTTCATCGAGGTCGACTTCATGCAGCGCAGCCCCGGCGAGACGCCGATGAAGATGACGCCCGCCGTCGCGCGCCAGTTCGCTGCCTTCTATCAGGACACGCTCGACAACCCGCACCCGCTGGTCGATCTCTACCGCGCGGTGACACTGCGCAACCCGGACGGCCTGCGCGGCATCAGCACGCATCTCGACATCGGCGTGGCGCCGGAGACGCCCGAAGACGCGACGATCTACGGCGACTGGGGCGGCTACAACGCCGTTCCGCCGGTCCAGAAGGCAGACGGCACCTGGGGTGGCGACAACCCGCACACCGCCTGGCAGACGCACATGCACCCGGCGCGGCGCGGCATCTTCCGCTACATCCTGGCCTACCCGTCCGGCGGCGGCCAGAACCCGATCAACTCCTTCGCCGCCTCCGGCCCGCTCAACGACGCCTGGGTGCTGGCTCACGAGTTCGCCCACGCTATGGGCCTGGACCACGGCGGCAAGCCGGGCCTGGCGCAGCCCAACTGCAAGCCGAACTACCCGAGCCTGCTCAACTACGGCTACCAGGGCTACGCCGGCATCGGCTTCTCGGACGGCGTGGGGATCAACGCGCTCAACAACACGGCGCTCAAGGAGTTCGGCGCGGTCGACCCGAGCAACACGGCTTATCTCGACATGCTCGAGAACAACTACAAGTACTACGTCGACCGCCAGGCCGGGCACGTGGACTGGAACCGCGACGGCTACATCGCTGGCGAGGGCTCGACGGTGCGCGCCTACGCCAACTACAAGCCGGGCGGCGGCGGTTGCGAGTTCACCCGCATGAACTCGTCGATGATGCCGACCGCGGCCAGCACGACTGCGCCGGCCATGGCGCGCCTCGGCAACCGCCTCTACGTCTTCTACTCGCCGCTGGGCGCGGTCTTCTACCGCTACTCGACCGACGCCGGCAACTGCCCGCAGGCCGATATGAACCCCTGCGCGACCTGGAGCAACCAGCGCTCGGCCTACATGGACGCCCAGGGCGGCATCGACGTCATCAAACTCGCCAACAACTCGCTCCTCGTCGTCACGATCGACCAGGCCGGGAACATCTCGGAGCGGCGGCTGACCGTCGACGGCGCTGGCGTCGAGCACTGGTCCGACCTCAAGATCATCCCCGGGCAGGGCACGCCGACGACGCTGACCGGCACCGCCAAGGGCGAGCCGTCGCTCGCCGAGATGGCCTACTGCAAAGTGATGCTGGCCTACCGCGGCGCCGACGGCTACGTGCGCTACAACTACCTGAGCTGCGAAGATAACTTCCGGGAATGGCGCAAGGAAGAGATCGCGCAGCAGCCGGACGGCAGCCCAATCACGATGGCCGAGTACGCCTCACCAGGCATCGGCCGCGCCTTCCTCAGC
>DATGQR010000563.1:0-14838 GCA_035304105.1 Thermomicrobiales bacterium
GAGCACCGTGAACTCGCCGCGCGGGTTCAGCTTGCCCTCGCGATACTGGTTGACGTAGACGCGCAGCATGTTGGAGACGCCGTGCGACTCGACGCCGCGCAGGTCAGCGTACAGCAGCACGTCCGCACCCTGCCGGGCGTCATCTGCCGCGATGTCGAGCGCCATGAAGATGTTCTCGACCGTGGCCCGCAGTGCCTGGTCCGGGACACGCACCTCATCGGCTGCGGGGACGTGGAAGCGCTCGAGCATCAGAGCCTCTCCAGTCGTTCGATGTTCAATTCGGCGGTGACCTGGTCGAACCACTCGATGACTTCGCGGTGGTAGGGGATCCCGTTCTTGCTGCGCTCAGCGAGCGTTTCGGCCTCAGCAACACCGGGGTAAATGACGCGCTCGGCGCCCGGCGCAGGCTTGGTCTCGAGGAGCATGCCCAGCATGTCATCCATCGTCTGCTTGAAGCGTTCGACGTCGGTGAAGGCGGCGATGTCGAAGGCGGCCAGGAAATGGCGCGAGCCGACCTCCGGGTCGAGCATCCGCGGCACCGAGCCACTCAGCAGCGTCGCCAGCACCTCGACCATCAACGCCAGGCCGAAGCCTTTGTGCGCGCCCAGCTCGCGGGTGCTGCCGAGCGGCAGCTGGTGGAAGTCACCGTCCTCCGGCACCGGCGTCTCCTCCATGATCGGCGTGCCCGTCCAACTGGCCACCCAGCCGGGATGCAGGGGCACGCCCAGGCGACGTGCGATGCGGATCTTGTTGCTGGCGATGGCCGACATGGCGGCGTCGAAGAGCAGCCAGGGGCGCTCGCCGGCGGGCGCGGCAACGGCGATCGGGTTCGTGCCCATGCGCGGCTCGGCGGCCAGCGCCGGCAATACCTGGGAACCGCTGGCGGTCATCGACAGGCCGACCATGTCCTGCTGGGCGGCCAGCATCGCGTGGTAGCCGATCGGGCCAGTGTGGCCCAGATTTCGGATCGAGGCCGTTGCCACGCCCTGCTCTCTGGCCTTCTCGATGACCAGCCGCATTACCTTCGGGCATTGGATCAGGCCCAGGCCGCGGTCGCCGTCGATGACTAGGCCGGACGGCGACTCGATGACGTAGTGGAGTTCCGGCGTCGGGTTGAGCTGCCCGGTGCGGTACTGCTGGACATAAACCCGGAGCATATTGGAGACACCGTGCGTCTCAACACCTCGAAGGTCGGCATAGACCAGCACGTCGGCCCCTTGCCTGGCGTCCTCCTCCGGCACGCCGACGGCCATGAAAATGCGCTCGACCGTCGCGCGTAGTGCCTCGGGCGGCACTCGAATCTGGTCGGCTTCGGGGACATGGAACCGCTCGAGCACGGTGGAACTCCGCTTCCAGAGGGCTTGTCAATGCTCGTACACGGGTTCTTATAGCAGCGTTGGGCCCGGCGGTAAACAGAAGTTGGGAACCCGTCAGGGAATACCGCGGAAGCGTAGGCTCAGCCCGGATCGACCACCGTTACAGGGGCGGTGTAAAGCGGACAGATCTTTCGATTGCGGCGTCGCTAATCGATCAAGGGTGCGAACGAGGTCGTCATCGCCCTACTGTGTAGACGCAAGCGGTCGCCGTGCTACGGCGTGGCCGGGACGCGAGGGCGGTCGGGCTCGGTGGCGCGCTCGTCGGTGAGCAGCGGGCTGACCGCTTCGGCGTCGCGCTGGCGCGGCAAGGTGTGGAGCGCCAGGTAGCAGAGCACACCGAAGTAGAGCGAGACGAACATGCCGTGCGAGATCGTCGCGAAGGTGTCCAGCCGGGACCAGACGACGACGGCGCCGCTGAAGCCCTGGATCAGGATTAGGACGGCGGCCGCCGCCGAGCCCCAGAAGAGATCCGGGCGCTGCTCGCGCAGCCGCGCAGCGTAAGCGAACAGGGCAACGACGCCCAGCATCAGCACCAGGGCCGACACGCGGTGGCCAAAGACGATGCCCATCGGTCCATCGAGCGCGGTGGGGATCACGTTGCCGTTGCAGAGCGGCCAGTCGGTGCAGGCCAGGCTGGCTTCCCGGTGGCGCACGTAGGCGCCCCAGTAGACGACCAGGTAGGTGTAGCCGAGCAATCCGAAGACGATGGTGCGGAAGTGACGGGGCAGGGGGCGATCGCGCAGGCGATCCCAGTGGCCCTGCTCGTAGATGAAGATCGCGGTCAGCAGAACGCTGGCGAACGCGATCAGCGAGATGCCGAAGTGCAGCGCCAGGATCTCCGGCGTCTGTGGCCACATCACGGCCGCCGCGCCGAGCGCCGCCTGGATGAAGAGGAAGCTCACCATCAGCGGGGCGAAGAACTTGATCTCCTTGCGCCGCCGCCAGAAGACCCACGCGCCGATGCCGGCGCCGACGATAAAGAAGGTCTCGATACCGACGACGAAGCGGTGCGAGTACTCGATCATCGACTCGACCGCGTAGCTGGGCACGAACCGGCCGTTACACAAGGGCCAGGACTGCCCGCAGCCTTCCTCGGAACCGGTGGTGGTCACCAGCGAACCCTGGATAAGGACGATGAACATCCCGATCGCCGCGACGACGGTCAGGCGCTTGATGAAGGTCTGCACGGATCGGTTCTCCCCCAGGCAGTGTGCGTACGTGTCGGTTCGCTCGACCCGCTGCCGGGCTACGCAGACGGCGCGCGGCGGCGCCGGTCGATCTCTTCCCTCGCGTGCCCGCTCGCCAGCCCTCCACAGCGGCGCGAGCCGGTGCTCCATCGCCGGGAATTGTACGCCGTTCGCCGCTTTTCGGCCCGTCCTCAGGCCAAACTGAGCGTCTTTAAGCCGGCCAGCGCGCCAGCCATCATGAAGCCGGCGTCGCTCCCGGCAGTAATGAACTGGAAGCCCTGGTCGGCGCGGGCGCGGGCGTCCTCCGGCGAGGCGGCGGCGATGCCCGGGATCTTGCCGACGGCCTTGCAAGCGCGCACGATCTCGGCCAGCGCCTCGGCGTGGCGCTCGTTCTCGGCGGCCTTGCGCGGGTCGATGCCCATCGACAGCGCCAGGTCCGCCGGGCCGGCCCAGCAGCCGTCGATGCCGTCAACCGACATGATCGCCTCGCAGTTCTCGACCGCGGTGATGCTCTCGATCTGAACGGCGACGAAGATCTCCTGGTTGATCCAGTCCGGGTAGTCGCCCCCGTACAGGCCGGCTCCGCCCCAGCCGAACGAGCGCTTGCCGCGCGGCGGGAGCAGGCAGGCATCAGCGGCGGCCTGGGCATCCTCGACGCTGTTGACCATCGGCACGACGATGCCCATGGCGCCTTCGTCTAGCAAGCGGCCGATGAGCGTGTAGTCGTTGCTCGCCACCCGCGCCATTGGGATCGCCGGCGAGCGGCGCATGACGGCCATCGACTGGTGGACCTGGTCGAGCCCGAAGGAGCCATGCTGGGTGTCGAGTAGGATCCAATCTATCCCGGTGTGGGCCAGCATCTCGGCGGCGCGCACTGAGCCCATGCCCAGCGCGTAGCCGAACGCCGGGCTCCCGGCCAGCATCTTGGCCTTTGCGGTATTGGTTCGCATTCCCGTCCCTCTCGAACGTCTCGAAATCTGCGGCAGTCTAGCGCCAATCGCCGCGCGTTTGGTCCCCTCGTCGGAGACTGTACCGGCCAGGATCTCCCGGAGTGGGGCACGTTTGCCTCCACCGGCCGACAGGCGCTACCGCGTCGACGGGTGGAACGAGCTCCATCCCTACGGGCACGGATGTCCCGAGCCACTGGGCTCGAGTCAGTTGTCGTATGGATGACCTTCGGCTGTGACCCCGTACCTCCATCGGGCGATACTTGTCATGGCGAGAGCGTAAGAGAGGTCGGCCATGAGCGCGGAGATGATCGATCGGTATCGTGGCGTGCTGGTCGGCAGCGCGGCGGGGGACGCGCTGGGGGCGACCGTCGAGTTCATGGACCGCCACGAGATCCGCAGCCGGTACGGACGCCATACGGAGATCGTCGGCGGGGGCTGGTTGAGCTTGCCGGCCGGTGAGGTGACCGACGACACGCAGATGGCGCTCTGCATCGCGCGCTCGATTGCCGAGCGGGGGACTTTTGACTCGGAGGACATCGCGGATCGCTTCGTCGAGTGGTATCACTCCAACCCGCCTGACATCGGCAACACGACCCGGCTGGCGCTCCAGTACCTGGCCGGCGGCCTGGACTGGCGCGAGGCCGGGCAGCGCACGAACGAGCGCATGCGGCCGCGAGACGCCTCGAACGGCTCGCTCATGCGCTGCGCCCCGGTCGCGCTGTTCGCGCGCGGCGACGCCGACGCCCTGGCCAACCACTCGGCCGACTCCTCCCGCATCACCCACGCCAACCCGCTGGCGGTCGATGCCTGCGTGGCCCTCAATGCTGCAATCGCCGCGCTGCTCGATGACCCTGGCTGCGATCCCATCGAGGTGGCGACCGAGGCTGCCAGCGAGCCAGAGGTACGCGATGTATTGGTGATCGTGCCGGGCCTCGGAGCCGAGCCGGAAGACGCCAGCGGCTTCGTGTTGGCGACATTGCAGTGCGCGTTCTGGGCCGTCACGCATCACGACACGCTGGAAGCTGCCATCGTGGCCGCCGTCAACCTGGGCGAGGACGCCGACACCACCGGCGCGGTCGCCGGAGCGCTGGCCGGCGCCAGGTGGGGTCACCAGGCCATCCCTACTCGCTGGCGCGACGCCCTTCTGGCCCACGACGAGCTAGTGACGCTGGCGGATCGGCTATTCGCGCTTTCCAACGGTCGAGGCTAACTGCCACTGTCTCCGCAGCGCGAATCACCTATAAGCACATTGGTGAACGGGCGAGTTTCCTCGTAAGGACGAACACGATCAGGCGTCGTCAGATGATTGCGATCCGACGGCGGTATTGACCGGGGGGCCGCCGAGCTTCAAGTACCGCTGGACGCTCATGCGGTTGCGGCTGTCGTCGGCCAGCCCGAGGATGGCCAGCAGCTGATCTTCGTCGGCGCCGGCTTTGGCCAGCTCCACGGCGTAGGTGTCGCGAAGCGACTGTGGGGTCACCTTCTTGGTGATCCCGGCGAGTCGCGCGATGCGCTCGACCAGCTTGTTGACCGACTGCGGCAGCATGTCGAACAGCTTGCCGTCCTCGCGGATGCCGTAGTGCTCCTCATAAGCGGCCAATAGGGGGCCGAACTCGGGAGAGGCGGCCAGCTTGCGCTCCTTGTTCTGCATCCGAGCGCGGCGCGGGAAGATCGTGATCTCCGCCGAGCCGTCGGGCGCCACGTCGATGTCCATGCGCTCCAGGTCAAGGAGCTCCCCGCGGCCCAGGCCCAGCCGGAGCATCAGCCAGCACATCAGCGCCGCGCGGGGCGAGTCGTCGCGGGCCGCCTCCAGGAAGGCGCGCTGCTCGTCGGGATGGAGGGGCTTGGGGCTCTTCAGGGCGATCTGGTCCGGATAGAACTCATCGGTCGGGTCGGTCGAGATGACGCGTTCGACCTCGACCAGCCAGCGGAAGAAGCTGCCCAGCGTCGTCAGCCGGCGCTTCTTGGTGGAGCGAGTGTTGGACTCGCCGAGGAATTTCGCGACGTCGCGCCTGGTGATCTGCTCGACGCGCTTGAGCCCGACGCACTGCTCGAACTTGGCGAGGTCGTAGCCGTAGGACTTGATCGTATTGATCGGGCGCTGCTGTTCTTCCAGGTACCGGCGGAACCAGTAGCGGGCGACTGGCAGTTGCGAGTCGGCCCGCAGGGGACCGATGACGCCGAGCTCCGGCGCGAAGTTGCCGCTGGCGGCGACGTCGAAGAGCGGCGGCTGGACCGGCCTGCCGGAGTCGTGGGAGTCGCTCATGAACACCCTCCGGTTCGATGCTGCGTCCGACGCGTTCGCCCCAAGTGTAGCGGGGGCAGGGGTCGTTCGTAGTTTGTAGGAAGAGGCTCCCTTCCCCGGCCGCGGCGCAGAGGGCACTTCCCTCCCACCGACCTATGAACTACAAACGACGAACCACAAACTGGGGATTGGAATGGGAAGCCGGATGACGACGCTTGATGCCTGGTTGGACCGCTTCTTTAAGGCGTACTACCGCCTCCATCCGGTGAATGCGACGTTCATCGGGGTGCACGAGTATGACGATCGGTTGCCCGATTACAGCCGGAACGGGGTCACGGATGCGGTCGCCGCGTGCTGGAAGCTGCTGGATGATCTGGGCGCGCTGGGTGGCGAGGCTGCTTCGCCCGCGCAGGCGGTCGACCGGAAGCTGGCGGAAGGGTATCTGCGAGTACGGCTGTGGGAGTACGGCTCGGGGCACTTCCAAGCCGGTAATCCGTCGCACTATGTCGGCGAAGCGGTCTTCGGGCCGCTGTCGTTGTTTCTGCGCGAGGCCAGGCCGCTAGAGGAACGGCTGGATGCGGCCTGGGGGCGCTTCTCGCAGGTCCCGGCCTTCCTCGAAGCGGCGCGGGAGAACGTCAGCGCCGCGCCGCTGGAGTGGATCGAGACGGCGATTGAGGAGTGTCAGGGCGGCATCGCCTTCGCGACCGAGGGCCTGCCGGTGTACCTGGCGCTGAACGGCGTCGAGCATCCCCGGCTGGTTGACGCAGCTCGGCGGGCAGCGGCAGCGTTCGCAAGCTACCGCGATTACCTGCGGGCGGACCTGCTACCGCGCGCCACGGAAGGATATGCGGCCGGCTCCGACGCGCTGGAGATGATCATCCGGCGGGCGCACTATCTGCCCTGGACGGCGCAGCAGATCGCCGAGCTGGGCCGTTCGACGATGGAGGATTGCAGGGTGGCGCTGGAGCGCGGCGCGGCCGAACTGGGCGCGCCGGACTGGCCATCGGCGCTGGCCTCGCTGGCTGACAATCACCCGACGGCGGAAGAGTACGAGTCCGCCTTTGGCGAGACCTGGCGCGCGGCGAGGGACTTCGCTGTGGAGCAGGGGCTGGTGACCTGGCCGGAGTTCCCGATCCGTTTCGTGCAGCGCCCCGGATGGGTCCGCTCGGCCGCGCCACATCTCTATTTCCTGTACTACCGCGCGCCGTCCGCATTCGACCCGGTTGAAGTGGTGGATTACCTGGTCGAGCCAATGCCGGAGGCGAGTTCCGCTGGCGACGTCGAGCGCGTGCTGCGGGCGAACAACCGCAGCGTCATCAAGCTGAACCACGTCATCCACCACGGCGGACTGGGGCACCACCTGCAGAACTGGCACGCCTACCGGGCCGAGTCACGGGTCGGGCGGATCGCGGCGGTCGATTGCGCGGCGCGGATCGCAATGCTGTGCGGCGGAACGATGGCCGAGGGCTGGGCCTGTTACGCCACCGACCTGATGGATGAGGCGGGCTTCTGCACGCCACTGGAGAGCCTTTCGTTGATTTACTCGCGGCTGCGGATGGCGGCCCGGGCGGTCGCCGATGTCGGCTTGCATACGGGCCGCATGTCGTTGCCGGAGGTGATCGCGCTCTATCGCGACGAGGTGGGCATGCCGGAGCCGGCCGCGAGGGCTGAAGCGGTCAAGAACAGCATGTATCCAGGCGCGGCGCTGATGTACCTGACCGGTACGCAGCAGATCCACGAACTGCGCCGGCGGTTGGTCGACGGCCGCGATGTGATGGGCCTGCGGGCGTTCCATGACCGGCTCCTGGCCCATGGCTCGATCCCCGTGTCGCTGGCCGCCGAAGCAATGGTTGGTGGGCTGTCGGCGAGCGCTTGACCAGTTTTGCCCGTAGCGTCTAGTATCCCGTCGAAGCGGGCGAAATACTGCACGGTCGACGTGAGTTGAAAGCGGCGGAACGAGGCGTCCCTGGGGATCCCGCCAGCGGCCCGCATTCGGCCAGAGGTGTACGGCGCTAGCGTCGCTCGGTAGGAGCGAAGGAGGGATGTACCTGATGCACGTCTCCATGACAGTCAATGGCCAGGAGCGCTCGGGCGATGTCGAGCCCCGGACGTTGCTCGTTCATTTCTTGCGCGAGAACCTTGGGCTTACCGGCACGCACATTGGCTGCGACACCAGCCAGTGCGGCGCCTGCACGGTCCATCTGAACGGCAAGGCGGTCAAGTCGTGCACCGTCCTGGCGGTCCAGGCTGATGGTGCTGAGGTCACGACGATCGAGGGCATGGCCCAGAACGGCCAGCTGCACCCGATCCAGGAAGGCTTCTGGGAAGAGCACGGCCTGCAGTGCGGCTACTGCACGCCCGGCATGATCATGACCGCGGCCGACCTGCTCAAGCGCAACCCGAATCCGACCGAAGAGGAGATTCGCCACGGGCTGGAGGGCAACCTCTGCCGCTGCACTGGCTACCAGCACATCGTGAAGTCGATCCAGTACGCGGCCAACAAGATGGCCGGCGCGGCGGGGGATTAGTCGCTTTCCGAATCTCGTGCCCGAACTAGTTAGCTTTACGTATGCGAGAGGAAAGCAACAATCATGACCGCTACAGAAGCTCCAACCCGTGAGAAGCTTGTCGGAAAAGCCCTCAAGAGGCGTGAGGATCCGCGGCTGGTCCAGGGGCTCGGCCGGTTCATGGACGACATCGTCCTGCCGGGGATGGTGCATGTCAAGATCTTGCGTAGCCCGCTGGCACACGCCCGTATCCGCAACATCGATACGTCCCGGGCAGCTAGCGCGCCCGGCGTGCTGGGCGTCTTCACCGGCCAGGACTTCGCCGACGTCAACGCGCTGCCCTATGCCTGGCAGGCGGCTGGCGTGGAGAACCACATCAACACGCCGCGCATCCTGGCGGTCGATGAGGTCCACTGGGTCGGTGACCCTGTCGCCTGCGTCGTCGCCGAGACGGCGCAACAGGCCGAAGACGCGCTCGAGCTGATCGAGCTTGATCTCGAAGAGTTGCCCGCCGTCGTCGATGCGCAGGCTACCACCGAGCCCGGCGCCCCGCAGCTCCACGAGAACGCGCCCAACAACATCGCCTTCGAGTGGGATTGCGGCAACGCCGAGGGCACTGACGCGGCGCTGGCCAGCGCGCCGGTGGTCGTCCGCCAGCGCATCCGCAATCAGCGGCTGATCGCCACGCCCATGGAGACGCGTGGCGCGATCGGCCAGTACGATGCTGGCACCGACGAGTACACCTTCTGGCTCTCGTCGCAGGCCCCGCACGTTCACCGGCTGGTCATGGCCGCCTTCGTGCTTGGCCACCCGGAGGAGAAGATTCGCGTCATCGCCCCGGACATCGGCGGCGCGTTTGGCTCGAAGATCTTCATGTACACCGAGTACCCGCTGGTCGGCCTGCTGTCCAAGAAGCTGGGCCGTCCGGTGAAGTGGATCGAGACGCGCGAGGAACACGCGCTGGCGACGGCCCAGGGCCGCGACCACGTGACCGACATCGAGGTCGCCGCCGAGCGCGACGGCAAGATCACGGGCTTGAAGGTGACGACCTGGGCCAACCTGGGCGCCTACCTCTCGACGGCCGCCGGCGGCATCCCGACGACGCTCTATGCCCGCATGGTTGCCGGGGTCTACAAGATCCCGAACATCCACTGCAAGGTCTACGGCACCTACACCAACACGGCGCTGGTCGACGCCTATCGCGGCGCCGGGCGGCCGGAGGCGGCCTACGTCGCCGAGCGCGCGGTTGACCTGGTGGCCCGCGAACTGGGCATGGACCCGGCCGAGGTGCGCCGCAAGAACTTCATCCCGAGCGATGAGTTCCCCTTCGACACCGGTATCGGCATGCTGCCCTACGACAGCGGCAACTACCCGGCAGCGCTCGACCGTGCACTGGAGATGGTCGGCTACGGCGACTTCCGCAAGGAGCAGGAAGAAGCTCGCGCGCGTGGCAAGTACCTCGGCCTGGGGTTCTCCACCTACGTCGAGGTCTGCGGCCTCGCCCCGACGTCCTGGATCACCAGCGAGGGCTGGGGCGCCGGGCTGTGGGAGAGCGCCAACGTGCGCGTTCATCTGACCGGCAAGGTCGTCGTCACGACCGGTTCGATGCCTCACGGCCAGGGCCATGAGACGACCTTCTCGCAGATCATCGCCGACGAGCTGGGCGTGCCCTATGAGGACATCATCGTCGAGTGGGGCGATACTGCCGGCACGCCCTTCGGCTATGGCTCCTACGGCAGCCGCTCGCTGACCGTCGGCGGCACGGCGATTGTCCAGTCGGCGCGCAAGATCCGCGACAAGATGAAGAAAATCGCGGCGCACATGCTGGAGGTCAACGAGGACGAGGTGGACTTCGAGGCCGGCAAGGTGTTCGTCAAGGGCGCGCCGGACCGTAGCGTCTCGTTCGCGGACATCGCCCTGAACGCCTCGGTCGGCGCGAACCTGCCGCCCGGCGTCGAGCCGGTCCTGGACGCGACGACCTACTTCGATCCGCCGAACTGCACCTTCCCGTTCGGCACGCACATCGCCATCGTCGAGGTCGATGCCGAGACGGGTAACGTCGAACTCAAGCGCTACGTCGCGGTCGACGACGTTGGTAACGTGATCAACCCGCTGATCGTCGACGGGCAGATCCAGGGCGGCATCGTCCAGGGCATCGGCCAGGCGCTCTGGGAGCACGGGGTCTACGGCGAGGACGGCCAGTTGCTGACCTCGACGCTGATGGACTACGGCATTCCCAAGGCGAGCTACATGCCGATGATCGAGCTGGACCGCACGGTCACCGAGTCGCCGATCAACCCGATGGGCGTCAAGGGCGCTGGTGAGGCGGGCACGATCGCCTCGACGCCAGCGATCGTCAACGCGGTGATGGACGCGTTGGCGCCGCTGGGCATCAAGCACATCGACATGCCGTTGAGTGCGCCGCGCGTCTGGGCGGCGATGCAGGAAGCGAAGGGGAACTAGAGGATGTATCCTGCTCCGTTTGACTACCACCGGCCGGCGTCGGTGGAGGAGGCAATCCAGATTCTGCAGAGCAACCCGGAAGCGAAGATCATCGCCGGCGGGCACTCGCTTCTGCCGGCCATGAAGCTGCGCCTGGCCGCGCCGTCCGCCCTGGTCGACCTGCACGGCATCGACGAGCTCAAGGGCATCTCGGTCAACGGCAGCGCCACGGTCGGCGCGATGACGACCTACGACGAGATCCTGAGCAACCAGGATCTGGCGAACACCTTCGGCGCGCTCTACCAGGCCGTCGCCGAGGTCGGCGACATCCAGGTCCGCAATCGCGGCACGCTCGGCGGCTCGGCCTCGCACGCCGACCCGGCGGCCGACGCGACCGCGGCGCTGGTCGCCCATGGCGCCGAGTTCGTCGTTCGTGGCCCCAATGGGGAGCGCACGATTTCGGCCGACGAGTTCTTCGTCGACTTGTTCACGACGGCGATGGAGCCGGAGGAGGTGCTGGTTAAGATCAACCTCCCGGCGCCGGCCGAGAACACCAGCTCGGCGTACGCCAAGTTTCGGCACCCGGCCTCGGGGTATCCGGTCTGCGGCGTCGCCGCAGTCGTCACCCGTGACGGCTCGGGGACGGTCACCTCGGCGCGGGTCGTGGCGACTGGCTCGGTGCTCAAGCCGACCCGGCTGACGGGCGTCGAGGAAGCGATCACCGGCACGAACGGTGACGCCGATGCGGTGGCTGCGGCCGCCGAGCGGGCCGAAGAAGGTGTCAGCGAGTGGGCCGGCGACCACTATGCATCGTCGGAGTACCGCGCGCACCTGACCAAGGTCTACGCCAAGCGAGCGCTGAACAAGGCGCTCGGTAACGGCTAGGCGCTAGGTCGCGGCTGAGCGAGCAACACCCTTCCCGTCGATGCGCGGGAGGGGTGTCTCTTTTTCTGGAAAGGCGCGGCTAAACGGGCGTACGATGATACACTTTGTGCAAGACGTAACGGATGTAGTCGCCGGTTCCAACGGGCCGGAATTCGCGCCACGAACCGGGGAGATGTGAGGAATTCATCGTTGGTTGAAGTACAGGACAAAGTTCAAGATCAGGCTCCCAGCCTGGACACCGTCGAAGACGTTCAGCAGGCTCTCTGGACGCAGCAGTATGTCGCCGACCCGAGCCTCGCGACGTCGATTTTCCTGGCGCTGAAGCTGCCCAAGCCGCTGCTGCTCGAAGGCGAGGCCGGCGTCGGCAAGACCGAGATCGCCAAGGTTCTGGCCGCGATCCTCGGCACCGACCTGATTCGCCTGCAGTGCTATGAGCGACTGGACGTCTCGCACGCGGTTTATGAGTGGAACTACCCGCGCCAGATGCTCGCGATCCGCGCGGCGGACTCGACCGAAGAAGGTCGCAGCGCCGCGATGGCGGAGATCTTCAGCGAGGAGTATTTGATCAAGCGGCCGCTGCTCCAGGCCATCGAGGCTTCGTCCTCGGGCCGCGCGCCGGTGCTGCTGATCGACGAGATCGACCGCGCCGATGAGGAGTTCGAGGCGTTCCTGCTGGAGTTGCTCTCCGACTTCCAGGTGTCGGTCCCCGAGCTGGGCACGATGGTTGCCGAGCACCCGCCGGTGGTGATCATCACCTCCAACCGAACTCGCGAGCTGCACGACGCGCTCAAGCGGCGCTGCCTGTATCACTGGATCGATTACCCGACGATCGACAAGGAATACACGATCGTCCAGACCAAGGTGCCGGGCGTCAACGATCGCCTGGCGATGCAGATCGCCAAGTTCGTGCATGACATTCGCCAGATCGACCTCTACAAGGTTCCGGGCGTGGCGGAGACGCTGGACTGGGCGGCGGCGCTGCTGGCGCTCAACCAGCAGGAGCTCAACAAGGAGATGGCTTCCAACACGCTGGGCGCGATTCTGAAGCACCAGGAGGACGTCCACGCGGTGCGGCGGAACAATCTCGATAGCTTGGTGGCGGCGGCAAAGAATGACAGCTAAGACCCCAGAGAGCCCGGGTATCGATTTCGGTCAGCGTTTCATCAACCGGTCTCTGCGGTTTGGCCGCGCCCTGCGCGCGAACGGCATCATGGTCACGCCCGGGCAGGTGATGACCTTCATCGACGCGACCCGCCACGTTGGCCTGGACGACCCGCGACTCTTCCGCGAGGCCGCCGAGACGACGCTGGTCAACAAGAAGGAAGACATTCCCGTCTTCCATGAGGTCTTCGATCGCTTCTGGCGGCCGAAGCGCCGCATGGACACGGGCGCCGAGCAGCTCTCCGATTACACCGAGATCTCGCCCGAAGAAGCCGAGGCGATGATGGACGGCGAGGAGATGCCCGGCGACTCTGAGGGCGACGCGATGATGTCGGATACCCTCGAAGGCATGCTCAGCGAAGACGGCGAGGGCGGTGAGCCGGGCGATGAGGACCAGGAAGGCTCCGAGTCGATCCTGACGTACAGCGCAGCGGAAGCGCTGCGCGAGAAGGACTTCTCGGAGTTCACCGAAGAAGAACTGGCGATCGCCCGCCGATTGATGGAGCAACTGGAGTGGGACATCGGACGGCGCAAGTCGCGCCGCAAGGTCTCATCGCCCAAGGGCCGCTTCATCGACTACCGCAAGACAATGCGCCGGTCGCTCCAGACGAGCGGCGTGCCGCTGCGGATCTTCGACCGCAAGGTCAAGGACAAGCCGCGCGCGCTGGTCGTCATCTGCGACATCTCGGGCTCGATGGATCGCTACTCGCGGCTGTTGCTGCACTTCATCCACACCATCGAGAACGACATGGCGAAGGTCGAGGCGTTCGTCTTCGGCACGCGCCTGACGCGCATCACGCGGATGCTGAAGAACCGGCCGATCGACGAGGCGATCGAGAAGGTGTCCAGCGAGGTTCAGGACTGGGCCGGCGGGACGCGCATCGGCGAGTCGATCCAGACGTTCAACCAGGACTGGGCGCGGCGCGTGCTGCGCAACGGCGCCGTGGTGCTGGTTATCTCGGACGGCTGGGACCGGGGCGACCCGGATCTGCTGGCGGCCGAGATGTCGCGCCTGCAGCGCTCGAGCTATCGGCTGATCTGGCTGAACCCACTGCTGGGCTCGCCGCGCTATCAGCCGCTGACGCGCGGGATGCAGGCGGCGCTGCCGTTCATCGACGATTTCCTGCCGGTGCATAACCTGGAGAGCCTGGAGTCGCTGGCTGAGCACCTGTCGTCACTGGCCGACACTCGTCCGGTGCGCCGGCAGGTTCCGCTCAGCTTCGAGCAGGATCGCCTGCGCAAGGCGAGCTAGCGGCGCGCGTCCGGGCGACGGGCCTCCATAGCCCGCCTCGGGCAGCGAAGGTGTCACCATGAGCTTGCGAAGGATCTAGCTGGCGGCCGGTAGGTCGGCTGCGCCAGCTAGATCCCCGGCTCCAGCATTCTGCTCGAGGTGCACCACTGAGTGGGCCAGACGGAAATCATGCGTTTGGAATAGCCGCCCCGCGCCTGGCGTTGGAAGAAGCGAGAAGAAAAGGAGTTTCCATGCGAGACATTCTCGAACAGATCGACGCCTGGCAGGCCGAAGGCGAGGAGATCGCGCTGGCGACCGTCATCTCGGCGGCCGGATCGACGCCGCGCCCGGTCGGCGCGAAGATGATCGTCAGCAAGTCTGGCAGGATGCACGGCTCGGTCAGCGGCGGCTGCGTCGAAGGCTCGGTCATCGAGCACGCGCTGGGCGTGCTAGAGAGCGGCCAGCCGAAGCTGGTGCAGTATGGCATCAGCGATGAGATGGCCTGGGATGTCGGGCTGTCCTGCGGCGGAGAGATCGAAGTCTTTATCGAGCCGCTCAACATCTCGAAGAACTGATCGCCATGCAGGCCGAAACCTTTCAGCAACTTCGTGATGCAATTAAGGCGAGCGTCGCCGCTGTGACCGCGACCACTCTGGATGGCGACGCCCCCGGCAGTGTTCTGCTGCTGCGCGCGCCCGATCAGATCAGCGGCACGCTGGGGAGCGAGGCGCTGGACGCCGCCGCGCTGGAGCGCATGCGCTCCATGCTTGAGGACGGCGGGGCCGGCGCCGAGGTCGTCGAAGGCACGCGCGTCTTCTTCGAGGCACACCTGCCGCCGCCCCACCTGGTGGAGA
>DATGQR010000564.1:0-5430 GCA_035304105.1 Thermomicrobiales bacterium
CGCTCGCGCAACCAGGTCTGGGACATCGTCCGGGCGCTGGCCGGCAACGGCACAACCGTGCTGCTGACCACCCAGTATCTCGACGAAGCCGACCAGCTCGCCGAGCGCATCGTCATCATCGATCACGGCAAGGTGATCGCCGAGGGCACGACCGGCTCGATCAAGGCCTCGGTCGGCGCCGGCACGCTGCGAGTGCGGCTCGAAGAGGCGCTCAACCGCCCGTACGCGGTGGCGCTGCTCGAGAAAGTCCTGGGCATTCCCATGCAGCTCGAAGCGGACCCGGCCGCGCTCTCGGCCCGCATTTCGGACGGAGAGCGCGTCGCCGAGGCGCTGGCGGCGCTGACGCACGCCGGAATCGGCTACAGCAACTTCGCGCTGGGCCAGCCGAGCCTTGACGAAGTCTTCCTGGCTCTGACCGGCCGCCCGGTACAAGAGCCAACGATTGAGGAGCAGGCAGCATGACGGCGACTCCAATCAACTCAACTCAAGCCGGAATCAATGGCGATCTCCAGGCAGCGATCGCGGCGCCAGCGAAGGCGCGGCGCCCAAGCGCATTCGCCGTCTCGCTGGCCTTTGGCTGGCGAGCGCTGCTCAAGATCCGGCACGTGCCCGAGCAACTCTTCGACGTGACCGCCTTCCCGCTTATGTTCACGTTGATGTTCACCTACCTGTTTGGCGGCGCGATCGCCGGCTCGACGCGCGAGTACCTGCAGTTCCTGCTGCCGGGCATCCTGGTCCAGACGATCGTCTTTATCACGATGTACACCGGCGTCGCGCTCAACACCGATATCTCGAAGGGCACCTTCGACCGCTTCCGCTCGCTGCCGATCTGGCGTCCGGCCCCGCTCGTCGGCGCGCTGTTGGGCGACGCTGCGCGCTACACGCTGGCCTCGACGATGGTCATCACCCTCGGACTGATCCTGGGCTACCGGCCGGACGGCGGCGCGATCGGAGTGATCGCCGCCGTGCTGCTCCTGCAGGTCTTCGCCTTCAGCCTGGCCTGGATCTGGACCGTCTTCGGGCTAGTCATGCGCACGCCCAACGCGGTAATGATGAGCAGCATGTTGATCCTCTTCCCGCTGACCTTCGCCAGCAATATCTTCGTCGATCCCGAGACGATGCCCGGCTGGCTGCAAGCGGTCGTCGACGTCAATCCGATCACGCTGGTGGTGACGGCTGAGCGCGAGCTGATGGCCGGCACGGCCAGCTTCCAGGAGGTCGGCGTGGTGCTGCTGGCCAGCGCCGTCGTCCTGGCCATCTTCGGCCCGCTGACGATGCGACTCTACAGCACGCGCCCCTAGGCCACGAAACCGCACACAGCGATCAGGCGCCTCGAAAACGAGGCGCCTGATTTCGTCTATAGGCAGACCGGGCGCGCTAGCTCAACTGCTGGACCGCGGCTTCAAGGTGCTCTGCGGCGATCGCGCTGGCGCCGCGCTCGATGCGGATCTTGTGGGCGGCGGCCAGGACGTCGCTGACCGTCTTGCCGGCCGGCGGCTCGAACTTGTAGACCGCCAGCTCGATCCTGAAGCCGTTGGGATCCATGAAGTAGAGCGAATCCATGAAGCCGCGGTCGATCGGGCCAGTGTTCGGGTAGCCTGCCTGTTCCAGGCCCTGCGCCGCCCGGTCGAAGGTCTCGCGGGAGACGGCGTAGGCCAGGTGGTGGACGTTGCCGACTACTTCCGGCACTGGCTCGGGGTCGGTCTCCCGGTTCTCGCGCACGAAGAAGGTGATTAGCCGGCCGTCGCCGGGGTCGAAGTACAGGTGCGTCTCCTCGGGCACGTCGAGGTTGGGCTGCTCGAAGACCAGCGGCATGCCGAGCACGCCCTGGTAGAAGTCGATCGTATCCTGCCGGTTAGAGCCGATCAGCGTAATGTGGTGGACGCCGGTCGTCGGGAACTGCATCGCTCGCCTCACTCCTGTTCACTCGTCGTTCACGTCCTGAGCTCAAGCAACGGGATGCCCAGGATCTCGGCGGCCGCCCGGGCACGCTCGATGTCTACGCCCGCATCGGCAACGTACACCGGCCCGACGTCCGGGACGGCATAGACGAGGCCGGCCACCTGGAAGCCCGCCCGGATGATGCCGCGGGCCGACGCGTCGTTCCCCAGGTCATGCCCAACCCAGAAGCGCTGGCCGGCGGCGCCCTCGCGCAAGAAGGTCTGCAGGAGCACCGGGTAGATGCCCCGGCCACGCCACTCCGGCAGGGTCACGAAATCCCAGAGATAGCTGTTGCCGCGCGGCAAAACGAAGTCTAACCCCAACTCGCCGATCTCGACGCGACCGGACGACGACCAGCCGATGCCCGCCGGCACGCCTTCGACGCGCGCGACCAGGGCGCGATTGCCCTCGGAGTAGCGCTGGCGAATCTGCTCGTCGGTGAGGTCGACCACCTGGCGGATGACCGCCGCCGAGGGGTCGTGCTCGACGATCAGGTGCGGCGGGCGGGGAAGATCCGGCAGTGGATCGCCGCTCCACCAGGCGTAGAACAGGCCGACCGGGCGTTCCGGAAGCTGGTAGGGGCGAATCCTGTCATGCTCCTGGCTCATGGGTGTCCTCCGGCTCCAATCGCGGCACGTTGTCGGGCGGCCCGGCAAATGTCGCGGCGCGACGGTCGTCGCGCGCAACGCCGCGAATGTGGTGCCGGAGACAGTCGCCCTGGGGCGGCGACGATCCGGCGCGGCGCGGGAGCTCCAACGCTCACCCGAAGACGACTTCGTCACCCGGGCGGAGGACGCATACCTCCGTTTCCGGCGCCAGGTGAGTGGCTGCCCGCTCGAACTGCTCCGGCGGCTCGGTGAGAAAATCCAGCTTCCCGAGCGCCGAGGTAATCGGGTGCAGCGTGCCCCAGTGAATCGGGATGGCGACGCGTGGCTTGAGCATGCGGCACGCCTGGGCGGCCTGCAACGGATCCAGGTGCCCGTCGCCTAGCGTCGGCCCCCAACCCCAGATCGGCAGCAGCGCGATGTCGATATTATCGGCTACCCGCGACATGCCGGGGAAGAGCTCGGTGTCACCCGCAAAGTAGGTGGTGCGCGCGCCCTCCATGAGGTAGCCGACCGTCTCGGCGGTCGGCCCGAACGGCGGGCGGTGGCCGGAGTGGTAGGCTGGCACGGCGGAGATCGTCATGTCCTCGATCTTCATCGACGCGCCGACAGCCAGCTCGGCGACGTTGGAGAAGCCCTTGCTGCTCAGCCAGCTTCCGGCCCCGCGGGGCACGAAAATGGGCTTGTCGCGGCCCAGCTTGCGCAGCGAGGGGAGATCGAGGTGGTCCTGGTGGAGATGCGAGATCAGCACGGCATCGACACGCTCCGGCCAATCCTCTTGCAGCATCGGCTTGCGCCGCATCAAATGCGCGACGCGGCGGCGCAGGATCGGGTCGGTGAGCAGCCAGGTGTCGCCCTCGTTGAGCAGCACCGTGGCGTGCCCCAGCCACTTGATGAACGTTGTCACAACCTTCGACGCTCCACCCCCACGCCATGCGTCCCGCCGGCACAATCCTACTTGGAACCACGGCGGGCAAGCGCGCTGTGTTCCCGCGCCTGGCGTGGCGGGGCGCGTCTTATGTCACTACGATCGCGACGACGACACCGATCAGGAACAGAATAGCGATCGCCGCGATAATGACGCCGAAGCTGTAACCGGCGATCATGATGCCGTCACGCGGGGCTGGCCCATCGCCCGGGCTGGCGGCGAATTCTTCCTCGACCGGGGAATGATATGGCGCCTGCGTCTCATGCTGAGCGTCGCGGTCGCGCCGTTGCTCGGCCATCGGGGATGGTCCTCTCTGCTGGTGCGGAGGAGGCGGCAGCACCGCCTCCTCAGGCTACGTCCGCTCAATTCTAGGGACGCACCCCGTAGCGCCGCGCAGATCGCGGGTAGAAACCCGGTCACGTCCTGGGGAGTGTTCGAGCGCGCGGGTCTACTCCTGGCGCGCGCTCAGATAGCGGAACAGGCCGATCACCGCGAACAACCCGACGATGCCCCAGACCGTCACCGCGCGCACGGCGATCACCGAGCTGTCAACGATCGGCACGAAACGGCTGGACTCGGGCGTGACTTCGATGAAACCGACCGGCTTGACGTGCAGCATGCCACCGCCGCCTCCGCCGCCGCCCACGCCATCGGAGGTGCCGCGCTCGTCGAAGCCGATCCCCGAGCCGCCGCCAAAGCCATAGCGCACCGACACACGCCCGACTGGGATCACCGTGCGCTCGCCCTGTGTCGTCGCCTCTCCGAAGATCGTCGCCGCGTCGGCGCGGTTTAGCACCCGGCTGGCGACGGCATCGCCGACGCGCTCGACGAGCGACCCCGCCGCTTCGATGTCTTCCTTATGCTGCTCGGCGTACTGCTGATGGTTCATGCTCATGGCTGCTCCTCTCAGATTTTGACGCCGGATGAAGCGCCATCGACTCATCATGCCGCGCGCTCCGGTACCCGCATAACTACCTGGCATGGTCGATGGGTACGCCGGGCAGCTCAGGCCGCTGCGAGCGCCGCGGCGATCTCGTCGGCCCAGGCGCGGATCTCGTCCCAGTCGCGGAAGTCGCCATCCGGGGCGCGCACGACGCGGGTGATCAGGCGCTCGCCAAAGCCCAGCTCGGCGCGGTCCAGCTTGCCGGCGAAGAGCCGGTGGTCCCGCGCTCCGCTAAGCGCCATCAGCTCGGCCAGTTCGCGGTCGTCGATTCCCACGCCGGGAGCGTCGCCGAGTGGCCCGCTGCTGAAGAGCCAGACGGGACGCTCCGCCAGCACTTCGCGGTGCGCGCTCAGGAACTCGCGGGCCGGCGCCTGCCAGCGCCCCATATAGATGGCGCTGCCGACGATGAATGCGTCGTAGCGGCGCGGGTCATCCACTGCCGAGGGCTCCAGGAATTCGGCGTCCAGGCCGCGCGCGTTCAGCTCGTCACGAATCGCCACGCCGATCTCAAGCGTGCTGCCGTACTTGCTCGCTGCGGTGACCAGAATCGCCATCGCGCAGTCCTTCCATTGTGCGGGGCAACACGGTTAACTCTAGAGTAGCACTCGCCCGGTGGTGGACAGACACGTTCCGGCTTGCGCCGGGCTGGCCCACCGAACGACAACGGATGGCAGCGAGCCGCGACGCTGCTCACAGACAGGGGAACAGCTCAGGTGCAGATCACCACCGCAGACGAAGCCGTCGCGACGATTCAATCCGGCGACCGCGTTTACATCCACGAGGCCGCCATGGCGCCGATCGGCCTGATCGAGGCGCTCGGCCGCCGCCTGCCACACCTCCGCGATATCGAGGTCGTCCACATCCACACCGAGGCGCCGGCTCCCTACACGTTGCCCGAGATGGCCGGGCACGCGCGCCACAACGCGCTCTTCTGCGGCGCCAACGTGCGCCAGGCGGTCAACGAGGGGCGCGCCGATTACACGCCGGTCTTCCTCTCTGAGATCCCCTCTCTC
>DATGQR010000565.1:0-3043 GCA_035304105.1 Thermomicrobiales bacterium
CTCGCCGGCTTGATCGATGCCGAGCGAACCGAGAACGGCTGGTTGCAGCCTTACATCGATGGCCTGCTCCGAGACGGCCTGATCGTCGTGGCGCAATCGGCCGGGCTGGCCGAGGAGTCGCCGGCCTATGACGGTGAAGCACGCGCGGCAAGCCGCCTGCGCTACCAGTTGCCGGATTGAGCGGGAGCGTTGGGAAGCATGGCATGCACCTGATCGCGGTCGACCTGGATGGGACGCTGCTGCGCTCGGACAAGACCGTCTCCGAGCGCACGGCCGAGGCGCTCCGGCAGGCGCGCGCCCGGGGTTTCACCGTCGTGCCGGTCACGGCGCGGCCGCCGCGCTTTCTCCGCCGGGTCGCGCTCGACTGCGAGATCTTCGACATGGCGATCTGCTGCAACGGCGCGCTCGTCTTCGACGTCCCCGGCGAGACGATCATTGAGCACCATGCGCTGGAGCCGGCCGATGCGCTGCGGATCGTGGCGCTGCTGCGCGAGGCACTGCCGGATATCTGTTTCGCCGCCGAGATGGGCCTGCGCTACGGCTGGGATAGCCGCTACGCCAGCCTGCCCGGCGCGCTGCTCGATCCCGACGGCATCCTCGCCGAAGTTGATGGCCTGCTGACCGAGCCGGTCACCAAGCTGATCGCCCGCCACCCGTCGCTGGCCTTCGAACTGCTGCTGGAATCCGCCCGCGCCCTGGCGATGGAGGACTGCGAGATCACCCATTCCTCGACCGAGTTCATCGAGATCTCCCGCCGCGGCGTCGACAAGGCGGCCGCGCTGATCGCCTTTACCGCCCGGCTCGGCCTCTCCCCATCCGACGTCATCGCCTTCGGCGACATGCCCAATGACCTCCCCATGCTCCGCTGGGCCGGCCACAGCATCGCCGTCGCCAACGCCCACCCCGATGTCCTCTCCACCGTCGACGCTGTCACCGCGTCGAATGATGAGGATGGCGTGGCGGTGATGTTGGAGCGGATGCTCCAGCTATCCCCTTCCCGACCGTCACGCTAGTCCGGACTCTCGGCCGTCGGGTATTCAGGAGATTCGGCGCGCTTATATCGTCTCAGGTAGCCCTCAATCTCGAATGCTTGCAATTTGCAAGTGGTCTTCCTAGCATGGGGCGACGAGGAGCGCGGCACGTCGATGTGCTGTCGCGCCAGCAATCGATGTCCGATTGCTGTAGTGCCAGAAGGAGTGCTTCATGAACGATGCATTGAATAACCAGCGACTACCGGAAGCGGTGGGCCGGCCTCCGGTGGTCGATCGGGCCACGTTCCAGGCTGAGGTGGACAGGTTGCGGGTGCGGGAGAAGGCGCATACGCGCGAGGGCGACGCGATCGCGGCGGCGCGGCGGCGCTTGCCGATGGTCGAGGTCGACGCGACGACGCCGGTGATCGGGCCGCACGGCGAGGTTCCGCTGCTCGACGTCTTCGAAGGCCGCAGCCAGCTCTTCGCCTCCTACACGATGTGGTATGACGGCGAGAGCGCCGCCCATCAGTGCGAGGGCTGCACGATGAACAACGCCCACGTGCGGGAACTCGGCTACCTGCACTCGCGCGACGTCACCTTCGCGGTGCTCTGCCAGGGGCCGTTCGAGGAGAGCAACCGCTACCGCGAGTTCATGGGCTGGGAGATGCCCTGGTACTCGGTGCCGCCAGGCTCGGTCGACGCGCTGATCGCCGGGCGACACTTCGGGATGAAGGTTTGCTACCTGCGCGACGGTGACCGCGTCTTCGAAACCTACTGGACCACCGGGCGCGGCTGTGAGCTGATGGGCAGCTCCTACGCGATGCTCGACATGATGGTCTACGGCCGCCAGGAAGCCTGGGAAGACTCCCCCGAGGGCTGGCCGCAGCCGTTCTTCAACACCACCTCCGCGCAGATGCGCACCGACGAGCACGGCCGCCCGGTCAACCGGCCCGAGGGGCGGCCGATCGCCCAGTGGTCGCAGATCGCCGCCGGCCGCTCCGACGATCTCGGCAACGCCGCACGCTGAGCGGAGCGGTGAACCTGCCTTCCGTCCTGCCGGGTCGAGCGTGAGGCACGTCTTCACGCCGGCAGGATGGGCAGCCTTCCAAGACCACCACAGGAATGCGGCCCGGACCTTCCCGCCAGTGAGGTGGTCCGGGCCGCCGGCCTTGGTGAACCCAGCGCGCCTCAGGCGACTGCGCTGGCCGGTTCCCGGATCGGCAGCACGCGGGCGCTGCTGCTGGTCGACAGGATCATCTCCGCGGCCTTTTCGGCGATCAGGAGCGTCGGCGCGTAGGTGTTGCCGCTGGTGATCGTCGGCATGATCGAGGCGTCGACGACGCGCAGTCCGTCCAGCCCGTGGACGCGCAGCTCGCCGTCGACCACTGCTATGGCGTCATCGCCCATCTTGCAGGTTCCGACCGGGTGATAGACGGCCTCCGCCGTCGCGCGCACGTGGACGGCCAATGCCTCGTCGCTGACCGCCTCGCGCCCGGGACAGTACTCCTCTCCGCGGTACTGCGCGAACGCCTGTCCATCCGCGGCGATCGAGCGGCAGAGGCGCAGCCCCTTGACGAGCGTCGCCAGATCATCCGGGTGATCGAGAAAATTCGGCTGGATGACCGGGGCGGCCTGGGGATCGGCCGAGCGCAGGCTGATCGTGCCGCGGCTTCGCGGGTGCAGGAGCACCGCCCCGACCGAGAAGCCGTGCCCATCCGGCCGGGTGAAGCCGTGGTTCAGGTAGTAGAGCGGCGCGAACATGAGTTGGATGTCCGGCCGTGGCAGGTCGTTCGATGTGCGCACGAATCCGGTTGTCTCGGCGATGTTCGAGGTCAGCGGGCCGCGCTTGAAGATGAGATAGCGCAGCAGGTTGATCGGCTTCTCGACCGTCATCATCGAGACCGGCTGGGTGCAAACGTGGGCGGCGACGGCCATCAGGTGGTCCTGGAGATTGCGGCCCACACCCGGCAGGTCCGCGACAACCTGGATGCCGACGTCTCGGAGATGCGCGGCCGGCCCGACGCCGGAGAGCATGAGCAGCTGCGGGGAGTTGATCGCCCCGCCGCTGAGGA
>DATGQR010000566.1:0-2438 GCA_035304105.1 Thermomicrobiales bacterium
TTCCCGCCGCAGCTGTTCGACCTCGAGAACGACCCGGCCGAGCAGCGCGATCTCGGGCGCGATCCGGGCTACGAGCGCGTGCGCGCGGAAATGGCGGAGCGCCTGCTCGAGTGGCTGGCGGCGCGGCGCACGCGCATCACCATGTCGAACGCGGCGGTCGCGCGCCTGACCGGCACGGCGCGCAAGCGCGGGTACATCTTCGGAGCGTGGTAGGGTGCCGCGGTGCCGGTTTCACGCGGCCCGAGCCCTGGCCGCATGCGTATCCCCGGCGGTCGGCCCGGTAATCGGGCAGGGCCTGCGCTGCCGCGGGCCGGAGGAGAGTCGATGCCAACCATGATTTGCGCGCGCCGTCGATGCGAAAAGTAATCGCGTACCTGTCGTCCGCCCTCGAGGCCGTGGCGGCGGTCTGCATTCTAGTAATCGCGGTCCTGATCGCGGTCGCCGTGATCGCACGCTACGTCTTCAATTCCCCGATCTTCGGCAGCAGCGAAATCGTACAGATACTCCTGGTCATCGGGTTCTTTGCCGCTCTGGCGCCGGTCGGTCTGGCGGATCGGCACATCAAGGTCGACTTGCTCGACCGGCATCTGAACCGGTGGCTGCCGCGCGGTCGTGAAGTGCTGGTCAGTGCCGCGACCGTGGCGGCGCTGCTCATCATCGCGTATCAGGTGTTCGTCCAGGCGGCCACCGCGGCGAAGTTCGACCGGACGACCATCATCCTGGAAATCCCGTACGCCTACCTGATGGTGCCCGCCGGTGTGTTCTGTCTGATCGCGGCACTCCTGCAGTTGGCGCAGCTCGCGAGGCCGAAGCGCCATGATTGAGGGTCTGATCGCGTTCGCCTGCGTCATCGCTCTGTGCTTCCTCGGAGTCCGCGTCGGATTCGCGTCCTTTCTCGTGGGCTTCATCGGCTTTGCGCTACTGCGCGATTTCCACGCGGCCTCGGTCATGGCCGGGCAGGAAATCGTTCGCAACGTAATGAACTACAACTTGTCCGTTATCCCGCTGTTCGTCCTGATGGGCTCGTTCGTCTATCACTCGAACATCTCGTCGGAACTGTACGACGCGATGTACGCGCTCATGGGGCGGGCGCGAGGCGCGCTGGCGCAGGCCACCGTGCTGACGTGCGCGGGGTTCGCGGCGGTCTGCGGATCGTCGCTGGCAACCGCGGCGATCATGACCCGGGTGGCGCTGCCTTCGATGTCGCGCTACAAGTACAACGACGCTCTGGCTACCGGCTGCGTCGCGGCCGGCGGCACGCTCGGCATTCTGATTCCGCCGTCGGTGCCGCTCATCATCTACGGCATCGTCGCCGAGCAGGACATCGGGCGCCTGTTCATGGCCGGGATCCTGCCCGGCGCCATGCTGGTCGCCCTGTTCATGGCCGTCATCGCGATCTGGCTGCGCTTTCGACCGGGTGCCGCGCCGGTGCGGGAAACCCGGGAGAAGGTGTCGTATGCCCGCTCGCTCAAGGCCATCGCCCCGGTGGCCGCGTTGTTCATCCTGGTGCTGGGGGGTATCTACCTGCACGTCTTCACGCCTACCGAAGCGGGAGGCGTAGGGGCGGTCGGCGCAGGCCTGGTCGCGCTGGCGGCCGGGCGTATGCGCACGCTGCGGGAATGGAGAACGGTGCTGAGCGACGCCGCGTTGACCAGCTGTTCACTGTTTACCGTGATCGTCGGCGCACTGGTGTTTGCCAACTACATCAACACCTCGGGGCTGGCGTTCGGGCTGGTCGCGCTGGTGAAAGCGTTGGGGTTGTCCCCGCTGGAGCTGGTTATCGCGATCGTGCTCATCGCCCTGGTCATGGGAATGATATTCGAGTCGATCGGAATTCTGCTGCTGCTGGTGCCGGCCTTTCTTCCCGCCCTGATTTCGCAGAATGTCGACCTGATCTGGTTCGGCATCATCGTGGTGATTACCGTCGAGCTCGGCCTGATCACGCCGCCGATCGGGATGAACGTGTTCGTCGTCAGAAACATGGCACCCGACAAGAGCATGGCGTCCATTTTCGCCGGAGCAATACCGTTCGCGTTGGCGATGCTCGTGGCCCTGTACGTGGTTATCGCGGTACCGGGCGTCGCGACATTCCTGCCGGACGTCATGCGTTGAATCCCAGGGGTCTCAAAAGAGGAGGTAGCCGGGTATGTACAAGAGATGGCTTTTTGCGATCGTTGCCGCGACTGTCGCCGCCGGCACAGGCGCACGTGCGGATACCGAAATTACGCTGAACTGTTTCCTGCCGCCGCAGCACGTCACCTGCGCCACGACCATGCCGACGTGGGCGAAGAACGTGGAGGCGGCGACGCACGGTCGGGTGAAGGTCACGCAATTTCCGACCAACGCGGCACCGCCGCCCGATCAGCTGAGCTCCGTGCGCGCGGGGGTATTCGACGTGGGGTTGCAGTATTTCGGCTTCATCCAGAACGAAATTCCCG
>DATGQR010000567.1:0-9454 GCA_035304105.1 Thermomicrobiales bacterium
CCGAGGCGGAGTGCGACGTTCAGAGATCGCGAATATTCACGCTGATGACCGTGTTTCAATCCTCACTCCGCCCCGAGGCGGAGTGCGACGCAACTGACCACAGGACATGCCCTCAGACGCGTGTGTTTCAATCCTCACTCCGCCCCGAGGCGGAGTGCGACTGGATCATCCTGCTCGTGCGCGACCGGCTGGAGCGCGAGTTTCAATCCTCACTCCGCCCCGAGGCGGAGTGCGACAGCGCGGGCGCTGCGGCCCGCAGGAATCGGGAAAAACTGCCTTCTTGCGCGAACCTCCTCTCCACGCGTGCTTCGACACATCGCGGAAGACCTCGGCAAACCAGGAAAAGGTGCGTACGTTCGCATCCAAACGGCCCCGCGCGAACCTCCCGGGATTTTCATGGGTGCGATAGGTTCGCGCAGGCCTCTCGCTGCCCGGGCCGGGGACGCCCAGCCCGGCACGCGCGCGTGGCTAGATGACCAACGGCTCGTCAAGGTCGATCTCCGTCGTCGATCCATAGGTCGTCAGGTAGCGCTCTCGATCCCCATACAGGCGGTAGATGCGCAACCGGTCTTCTTCTTCGTCGATGCAGCGTAGCAGACGCTGCTCGAAGCGTGCATACTGCGTCGGTGTCAACGTGCATTCGAACACCGATTTTTGCACGCGCTGGCCGTAAGCCAGGCAGACGTCGGCAATGCGCCGCAACCGCCGTTGCCCGGCCAGCGTCTCGGTCGAGATGTCATAGGTCACCAACACGTTCCAGCGCGGCTCGCCCATCGTGTCCCTCTCCTATGCTCCTTCGCCATATTAGTCGTCAGCGCGTCAGGAATGGCGGGTAGGCCTCCAGATCGCCACGCAGATGCCGCGCCAGCAGCCGCGCCTGGATGTGCGGTACCAACCCCAGCGGGAGTTGTCGCCCGAGCAGTGGATGGCTCAGCTCTTCTTGCTTGCGCCGCTGGTAGGCCGAGATCACCCGCCTGCGCGAATCATCGGTCAGATGCATCGCCCCGCCGGGGCGTTCCTCGAAGTCGCCTGCAGCGATCTGTCGACGGTTGATCAAGGTCAGCGCCAGACGGTCGGCCAGCACGCTGCGCAGTTCTTCCATCAGGTCGAGTGCCAACGCGGGCTTGCCTGGCCGTAGTGTATGGAGGAAACCGACCTGTGGATCGAGCCCCACAGCCTCAGCAGCCGCGATGCAATCGTTGAGCAGCAAGGCATAGAGGAACGACAACAGCGCGTTGACCCTGCCGATCGGCGGGCGCCGTACGCGCCCGCTGAACCCAAACTGCTCGCGGTCGGCGCGGATAAGCCGGCCGAACACCTGGAAGTAGGCGCGCGCCGCCTCGCCTTCGAGGCCGCGGATCTGCTGCGGGTCGTCGCGGTCTTCCAGCCGCCGCAGAACGTCCGCCAGGCGGTCGGCAGCCTCGCGGAGTGCCATGCGGTCCGGCTCGTCGCGCGCTTCCCGCGCGCCGCGCAAGAGCAGCTGGCGGCTGTTTTGGAGCTTGCCGGCAACGATGTTGCGGCCGATCGCAGCGGTTTGCTCTGGATTAGAGAGAGCTTCATGCTGGGCGCGGCGCAGCAAGACGTTGCCGCCGGTCGGCCCAACCACCCGGGCGGCGAAGCGCCCGCGGCTATCGTGGAAGACGATTGCCCGGCCATCCTGCGCGCACCGCTGGATCAGCGCCGGGCTCATGTTGACTCGGCCGATGCAGACGATGCCGCCCAGGTGGAGCAGCGGGGTTTGCAGCAGCGTCTCGTGCTCCACCTGCACCTTCACCGTGTCGTGGTCGAGCCGCAGGTAGGCGCCCGGCGTCGTCACATACAGCGTGTTGAGCAACTGGTACATCGCCTACTCCTCACTGCCCTCGCGGGGACGCTCTGCGTCTGGCTCATCGAGCGCGAACAGCCGGTCGAGCACGGCTCGTGCCCGCGTCCGGTTGCGCGAGATGTCCGGCATGCAGATGTCTTGCAGCGAGCATTGCCGGCAGCGCGCGTCATGGATCGGCGGCGGCAGGACCTCGTCGGCCAGCAGGGCGCGCACCTGGGCAACCGTGCGCGACACCAGCTCGCGGAGATCCTGGTCGATGTCGATCTCTCGCCGGGCGCGCGAGCCGTGGTAGAAGACCGCTCCGACTGGCACTGGCTGGCCGGTCATCTCCTCCAGGCACAGCGCCTGGGCGCCGAGCTGGATGGCTTCATGCGCCCACTGCCGGCGCTTGCCGGACTTGTACTCGACCGGGTAGGGGCCGGACGGGCGGAACTCAACGAGATCCGCTCGTCCGACCAGCCCCAGCCGCTCTGACCACAGGGGAACGGCCCACTCGCGCCGGATATCCGGGCGCTGCTCGGCTTCCTCGCGGTCGACGCGCTCGTGCCGCGCCGTCCCCCGCACGGTGTGGCTGTTGTCGTCCCAGCTCTGATCCAGATGGATGAGCGCGCACTGCCGGGGACAGTAGCTATAGTGCTCCAGCGCCGAGATCATGACTGGTTCGGGGGCTGCGTCCGTGGCGCTCATCGCGGCCTCACTCGCCCAGGCGCGTCAGGGTGACGCCTTCCGGTAGCCTGCTCTCGTCGATCGTGACCGTGTAGTCGGCGAACGCGCGGGGCGCGTCGACATCCGGTTTGCGCTCGACGGTAATCAGCTCGAAGAGCTTGTGCGCTGGCGCGTTGCCGAGCTTCGAGTCGTGGCTGAAGATGTAGAGTCCGCGGCAGCCCGTCAGTCCCCGTGAGGCTGAGCGGTCGAGATCCCACATCATCTGGAGCGCCGTCCAGAACAGCTCCAGATCCTCGCTGTCGAACCCGGTCTGCTCGGCGAAGGCCGGCACGAAGAAGCCGTGGCCCCGGTAGAGGCCGTATGGCACCAGCGACTTGCGTCCCATCTCGGTGACCTTGCCGCCGCTGGCCTCGCCGTCGTCTCCTTCGACCGTATTGGCTTCTTCCTCGCGGGTGACGGCCACGCGGGTGATCGAGACATCCAGCGGCGCGATCGGATCGATCGAGCGCGCGAACGTCATCTGGATTGGCCCGCGCACCTGTCCGGCGTTGACCTGGGTCGTCATCACCGCGCCGAACGTGCGGACGTCCCAGAAGTTGCTGCACATCCACGCGCGCGCTTTGTCGACGTCGGCGCGGTTCTGGCGCGAGCCGGTGGACTTGATCCCGAGCTCGTCGTAGGCGCGCCGGTGCAGCGCGTTCAGCGCCTCGCCTTTGTTCTGGACGTAGATCTTGTAGTTGGCCTCGTGGCCGCGCGCAAGGTCCACGTAGTCGCGCACCTTGCGCTTGATGGCCACGTCGGTCACCAGGCCGTGCATGGTTTCGGGGTCCACGCGCGGCAGGTTGCCGGCGTCAGGGTCGCCGTTCGGGTTGCCGTCCTGCACGTCGAAGAGCAGCACGAAATCATGGCGGCGGTTCGTGTCGAGATGCATTGCGGTCGCAGTCGCAGTCATTGGATTAGCCCTCCTGGTTCTCGTCAGTTGGAGTCACGGATTCGGCGCCGGCTTGCTCGCGGCGCTCAATCATTGCCCGGCGGTCGGCGGCGCGCTGGTGGTAGTAGCCCAGCACGAAGAGGCCCTGCTCGCGCAGCGCCAGGGTGCGCGGGAAGCCGTCAAGTAGATCGATGATCTCCTGCATGCGGTTCTCGAGCGCCCGTCCCGTCGTGGGGCGGTCGCGCCGCAGGCGGGAGAGGTGGGGCTGCGCGCCGCGCACCAGGCGGGGGAAGACGGTCATCGGCGCCGACGAGGCTGTGCCAAAGAAGCGGTCGATGATCGTCGCGTTGCGCTGGCCGAGCGCGGCCCGCTGAATCTGGTCGAGCACGGCTAGCAGCCGGCCGCAGAGGTAGGCCGGGTGGCGGTTCTGCTCGTCAAGTCCTGCCATCGTCGTGGTCCATTCTTCGTGTTGCGACGCCAGCACCATCTTGATCAGCGCGGCGCGCAGGTGGTCGATCTCCTGTTCGGCGCGCAGGCGCTTGATGACCTGCGCCAGCAGCCAGTCGGGCAGTGGGCCGCCCTGTAACGCGCAGCGCAGCAAGGCACGCGGCACGTTCGGGTCCGGACTGTCGGTGGCCTTGGCGTTCGAGCGCAGCGTCCCGCGCGCCAGCCGCCAGACTCCGAAGTAGCGCGCCTCGTCGCTGCCCCATGGCTCAACCAGCGTCATTAGCCGGAAGTAGCGCGCCAGGTTGCGCTCGACGCGCTCGACCGAGGTGTCGAGCCAGTCGCGCACCGCGGCGCGCCCGCCGCTGGGCCCCAGCCCGACGCAGTAGAACTGCTCGCCGGGGATACCGAGCGCGCCGACCTGCCCGGTTTCGGCGGCGCGCAGCAGCACGGCGACTTCCTGCGGGTCGGGGTTGGAGAGGAACATGCCGACATTGCCGGCGCCGCCGTCGCGCGACCAGTAGGCGTAGACCAGCGGGTTGACGCGCACGTGGCTGGTGGTGGTCGCCAGCAGCTTGTTGAGCGCCTTGGATGTCGCCTCGGCGCACTCGATGCAGACCGGCGCGCAGGACATGTCGTCCAGCCCGTAGGACTCAAAGGCGTTCTCGTTGGTCGAGATCAGCGCCGTGCCGGATGACTGGCCGCCGGGGATACCCTTGATCTTCTGCGGCAGGATGCGGACGACCGGATTGCGCCGCCCGCAGACCAGACATTCCGGCGGGTCGTCCGTGTCGCCGGTCAGATCGCTGACATACTCAGCCCAGAAGCGCTGCACTGCCGGGTGATCGGTGGGGTACTGGCCCGCCACGCTGAAGGTGACGTTCCAGCCGCGCTCGAAGCCCTCCGGCATCGCGAGCCGCTCTGATGCATCACGCTCGAAGTAGCGCGCGACCGCCCTCAGCTCGGGGAGCCCGGTCGCATCGGCGGCGTCATTGACCAGCTCGATGAAGGCGGCGTTGTAGCTGGCCGCTTTATCTGGCCGGTCGCTCCAGCCGAGCGCGTACTCCGCTGTGTCGGTGAGCAGGATTGGCCGCACGGCTGCGCCCGATCGCACGCGATCCGGCATCATCATCAGCTTGCCGGCGTTGCGCCCCTGGCGCTGCTCGCCGGTCAGCTCGATGAGGCTCAGCGGGCGGCCGTCGTCATCCAGCGCGACCTCGTAGCGCACCAGCTTATTGACGTACATTGGCGGCCCGAGGTCGTCCTGCCGCTCGGCGTATTCACGCAGCCGCTGGAGCAGCATCGCGTCCGCCTCCGTTCCCGGTGGGGTTGAAGTAGGGCACGGCGATCACGCCCTGGCGCATCTCGGCATCGAAGAAGCGCGGACGACCGGGCCCGGTGTTGCCCTCGGGGTAGGCGATCCCGAGAAGCATGCGCCCCAGGCCGGCATCCATCGCAATCGCCCGCTCCGTGCCGTCGACTGGCTCGAACCAGGCCGCGAACTCCCGGCAGCCCAGATAGGGCCGGCTGAAGCACGCTCCGCGCTCGACCCGGCGGCGGAATTGGTCCCGGAACTTGGCCGGGTGTTCACCGGCGTCCGGGCGTACTTCCACGTCTGCCCGGATGATGTAGGCCACGTCGCGCAGCGCCAGCGTGTGTCGCTGAGTGCGGTCATCCGCCGCCGTGTAGCCGCCGATCCCACCTGCGCTCCCCCAGCTCCTGGCACTGCGCTCCGACTGGCGGTTCTTGACCTCGTTCCGCAGCAATGAGATGTAGTTGATCGGTTCGAGCACCACGATCTCGCGGACGATCCAGGTGAACTCCGGTTTCCAGAAGATCGCCTCCAGCACTCCGCGAGCTGCTGAAGGCGTCATGACCGGGTATGACACCCGCTCCACTTTCATCTCCGGCCGGGTGAAGCAGGCGAACTCGCCGCCCACCTTGACCTCCAATGGAATCCACGACGCCACCAGTGCCTCCTTTCGTAGCGGGCAGGCTCATCGCCCGCCGTGGCCATTCATCAGGCAGCAGCAAGAAACCGGCATGGAGCAGCCATGCTCGTTCTAGACTCTGTTTCAATCCTCGCCTGGGTGCGGGGCGCTGCTAGAGTTGATTCATGCTCTTTCTATACTCTAAATACAACATGCTCAATTGTCAAGAAGGGATATGTGCTTTATGGCCCAAGATGTGCGTACGGCGTCCGATCGTGCTCTCGGCTGCGATCTCCACGCTCGACAGGGCGAGCGGGGGGCGTCCGTTCTCAGAGCACCAATGCATCGGGGTCGCGCTCGCTGCGCCCGATCCCGAGCACTGGATCGTAGGCACCCGTCCACTGGTAGAGGCTTTCCGTGACAGGCGCGACAAGCGCCTCGCGCTCGAGTCGTTCGATTTCGCGCCGGCGCACCGCGAGCAGGAAGGGCTGTATCCGCCGCCATAGCTCGCGGGGATTGCCCCTCCCGTTCATCAGATCTCTGATGAGCGTATCGACCGGCGTGCCGTCCGGTAATTGCTCCTGGTATCGAACGATGACGGCAACGCCGTCGTCCTCGATTAGCCGGTACTTGCGGGCCACCGCCTCGTAGTTCAGGCTCTCGCGTTCGGCCTGGATCTGCTTTTCGTCGGGATTCACACGCTGATAGAGCAACTCGAAGTAGCGCCGGTAAAGGGCGGGGTCATGCAGGTCCGTCTCACCGTGCGCGAACAGCAATTCGGCGACGCCGATCCCGGTGCGGTACGCGCCAGGCGGGCTGCTGCCCTCCTCGGCGCGGAAGATGATTACCCGGCCGCGTTCCAGCTTCCCCTCGCGGTTGCAGCGGCCCGCGGCCTGGACGATGCGGTCGAGCGGCCCAAACGCTCGCAGGACGACCGGGAAGTCGATGTCGACTCCGGCTTCGACCACCTGGGTGGCGATTAGCAGGCATGGCTCGCCGGCCTCCAACCTGCGGCGCACCTCCGCCAGCACATCCTGCCGGTGCGCGCCGCACAGCAGCGTCGAGAGATGCAGCGGCTCAGCGCCGTCCAGCGCTTCGACGAGTGCGATCGCATCCGCGCGCGTGTTGACGATCGCCATCGCCTGGCGATTGGCGCGCACCATCTCGGCGACTTCATCCCAGCTTCGCGGCTCGTCCTCCCAGGTGTATTCGACGCGCCGCAGCGCTTCGAACAGCCGCGCCGGTTCGGGCACGATCTCGCGCACGCCCACTAGCCCGCCGAAGCCCTCGAGTTGGTCGAGCGCCGGCTGCGTCGCCGTGCTGAGCACGACGGTCACGCCGTAGCTTCGGACAAGCTCGTTCAGCATGTCGAGCGTCGGGCGCAGCAGCCCCTCCGGGAGCGTCTGCGCCTCGTCGAGGATGATGACGCTGCGGGCGATGTTGTGCAGCTTGCGACACTTGCTGGTCGAGCGCGCGAACAGGCTCTCGAAGAGCTGCACCGTCGTGGTGACGATGAGAGGCGCGTCCCAGTTCTCGCTGGCCAGCCGTGCCCAGGTCTCCTCCGGCGAGCCCTCGTCAGCAGGCCGTGACTGCCACTCAGCTGCGCTGTGGTGCTCCAGCACGGCGCGCTGGTCGCTGAAGATCTGGCGGTACGCCGCGGCAGTCTGGTCGGTAATCGAGGTATAGGGCACCGCGACGATGATCCGATCGTGGCCGTGCAGCGTGGCGTGGCGGAGCGCGAAGGCAAGGCCGGAGCGGGTCTTGCCGCCACCGGTCGGTACAGTCAGGCGGAACAGCCCGGGCGCTTGCTCGGCGGCGCGCAGGCAGTCGATGTAAACCTGATGCCGGACGCGGTTGACCTCACCATCCGCCTCATCGCGCAGGCGCTCCTGATCGGCCTGTAGCTCATCCCAGAGCTGCGTCAGTGCCGGATAGCCGCCACGCACGGCGTGTCGATCACTGTCGAAGTGCTGTTCGGTGTCCAGAAAATCCGCGTCGACCAGCGCCGAGAAGAGCATGCGGACGAAGACTTCAGCCTGGAGTCGTGTCGTGATGCGATCCGGGAGAGTGAGCGGTGTCGCTGGTTCGAGTTCCTCGATCAGCTGGCGGGCGGCCTGGATTGCCTGCGTGTTGCGCTCCTGCGTGATGTGTTCTCGTACCCAGGCTTTCAGCTCGGCGAGATCCCGCATGCCACCGTGATGCCCCTGTAGCGGCGCGGCCAGCGCTTCGCAGTATTGCGCCGCCATCCTGACCCCGGCGGCCTTGTGATCGGGACCAGGTCTTCGGCTGCCCGCCTCAGCATCCAGGAGATATTGCTGGAACTCCGGGTGGAACTTTCCCAGGTCGTGCCAGATGCCCGCCCAATGGCCCAGCTCGGTTGCGCCGAACTTCCCGGCGAACTCGCCTGCCAGGCGAGCTACGGAGGTCAGATGCTCGCGGAGATCGTGGTATGCCCCAAGGTCGTTCCGTGTGTGAGCGATTGGCTCGCGCGGTTGAGAGAGTCGTGGACTCATGCACTATGCATCCTTTGAATGAAAGCAAGGCAAGTGGCATTTAGTATACAAGACATGACTGTGGAGATGGCGCTTGGGAGCGTTTGTGCCCTGCTTCGTCAACGGCTACTGGGCGGGTTGACCGGGCGGATCGAGCGGAAATATCAGTAATTCTCCCGATGCGAGGAAGGGAATCTGTGTCTACTCTGGGAAACAAGGTGGGTTAAGGCCGGGTGTGCAAGTGGTGGTTGGCGCGCAGCCCGGCCAGGCCCGCACTTTCCTTTCCCCGCCAGGGCTCCGCGGCGAACCCGGAGAAGCGCCATGCCCGAGACGATCATGAGCTGGAACATCGAGTGGTTCGATCGCCTCTTCGATGACCATAATGAGCCGATCCTCGACGATCCGGAGAAGAAGAAGCGCAACGACGCCATCGCCGAAGTGCTGGGGCACATCGACCCGGCGCTGGTCGGCGTCGTCGAAGGGCCGGCCTCGACGATCGCCAACCCGACCGGCACGGTCGACTGCCTCCGCAACTTCGCGGCGCACTACGGCTTGAACCTGACTGAGGCGCTGCTCGGCTACCGCTCGAAAGGCGTGCAGGAGATCGCCGTCTGGTTCGATCCGAACCGCGCGACCGCGGTATGGAACCCCGGCGGGACGCAGGGCTCGACCGTCGACCCGCCCTTCGACGGCGAGTTCCGCATCGATACCGACGAAGACCGGGCCGATGAGATTCACAGCTTCTACCGCCCGCCGCTGGAAGCCGACGTGACCGTGGGCGGGCAGAGCTTCAAGCTGATCGTCTGCCACAACAAGTCCAAGGGCATCCAGAACGCCGGCGACCTGCTCAACTGGGACCGTGAGAACCGCACTAATCGCCGCATGCTCTTCGGCCAGTCCACCTGGATCCGCAGGCGCGTCGATCAGTGCCTGCAGGGCGGTCATCAGGTGGTGGTGATGGGCGACATCAACGACGGCGCCGGGATGGACTGGTACGAGTTCGAGCACGCCAAATCGTCGGTCGAGCTGATCATGGGCGACCTCTTCGAGCCGGATGGCCTGCTGCGCCACCAGCTCGGACGGCCGCGCTGGGTCCGCAGCAAGGGCGAGTGGCGGCCCGCCTCGACCAGCTTCCGCGATCTGATCACCGGGGACTATGTGCGCG
>DATGQR010000568.1:0-4642 GCA_035304105.1 Thermomicrobiales bacterium
TTGCCCTCGGCGCCGGCATCGGGGCGGCGCTCAGCGCTGCCTTCGACGTCTCGATCGCGCTCAGCGTGGCCGTCGGAGCGGCTATCGGGGTCGTGATCGGCGCGATCATCTGGAACATGTCCGCGCGGCGGTAGCTGAATCGTTTATCAAGTCGCCTTCGTTCCTCGCCGAGGTCGGCGTAGTCCTACGCCACTCTTATGGGCAGCACAGTCACAGTGACGTGGTACTCACCAGGGGAATCACGAAATGTATCAGACAGACGTCGTAACACGTAAGGGACAGGTTACGATCCCTGCTGAGATGCGAAAGGCGCTCGCCATGAAGGTGATCGAGTGGCCTTTGAGCTCGTCAATGATGAGGTGCGAATTCGGTGTGTCGGGAGCGTCATCGAGCGCACCGCACAGGCCTTCTGAAGGGGGATGAGCCGCCGCCCTTGGCCGAGGAGTTGCGTGAGATGGCCGAGCATGCCATTGCTCAGGACGTCATTGAGCGCAGCAACACGTAGATGGCGGAGCGATTTCTCGACACCACTGTCATTCTCCACCACATCCTGGCTGATCATCCGGACCACTCCCCCGCGTACGAACGAGACAACGCATCGAACCTGAGCCAATCTCGATCAATGACAATGGGGCCTATGGCCTTTAGCTGGCTGCGGGCGGCCCAGAGCGTGGCAGACGCAGGGTGAAGGTGGAGCCGCGGCCGGGCTGGCTGGTGACGGTGATCGAGCCGCCGTGGAGCTCGGCGATCTGGCGCGCGATCGAGAGCCCCAGCCCGCTGCCGGCGCGCGAGCGCGCACTGTCCACCCGGTAGAAGCGCTCGAAGATGAAGGGCAGGTGCGCTTGCGGGATGCCGATCCCGGTGTCGGTCACTTCCAGCTCGGCCTGCTCGCCAGCGTGCTGGACCCGCACGATCACCATCCCGCCGTCGGGGGTGTACTTGATGGCGTTGTCGAGCAGGATGCCCAGCGCCTGGCGCACGCGGTCGACGTCGACGCAGGCGTCGATCGCGGCCAGCGGCGGCTCATAGACGATCTTGACGCCGGTGCCCGGCGCGATCCGAGCGGCTTCGACGGCGTCGCTCGCGACTTCCCGGAGGTCGACCTTCTCCAGCTCCAGCGGCAAGCCCTCGTCACCGCGCGCCAGGACCAGCATCTCTTCGACCAGCTCGCTCATCCTGGTCGCCTCGCGTTCGATTGCCTCCAGGCTCTCGGTGGCGACCTCCGGGTCGGTGAGGCCCCAGTCGCGCAGCAGGCGCGTGTAGCCAAGGATCGAGGCGAGCGGCGTGCGTAGCTCGTGGCCGGCGTCGGCGACGAAGCGGCGCTGGCTGGCCAGCGTTTCCTCGCGCTCGGCGAATGCCACCTCCAGGCGCGCCAGCAGCTCGTTGAAGGTCAGCGCCAGGTGGCCCAGCTCGTCGCGGCGCGAGCGCACCGGCAGCCGCTGGGACAGATCTTCCTCGCTGATTTCCTGAACCGATCGAACGATCGCGTTGACCGGCGCCAGCGCCCTCCGCGCCACCAGGAACGAGCCAACGATCGCCGGCAGGATGGTGACGACCGCCGCGCTGGCGACGAGACCGGCCAGCCCGGGCGGCGCGATCCGCAGGCGCAGCGGCCCCTGATCGATGACGGTATATGGTTGGCCGGCCTGCACCACGAGCAGCGGCTCGCCGTCCCGCTGGACCGGTACGGCATAGACGTAGTTCCCGTCGATCTCGTCGCTGCTCGGGAATCCGGATTCGAAGACCCTCTCCAGCAGCAGCCTGTCCTGCTCGAACACGATCGGCGGCACGTCTTCGGACTGCAGCAGGACCCCGCGTTGCTCGTCCCGCAGGATGATGAAGGTGTCACCCTCGCTCAAGGCGGCGAGGTCTCTGGCGGTCAACGTGCCGGTTGTCTGAACGATCGCCGCGGCGTCGTCGGCGCGCTCGCGGACCGGCCGCTCCACCAGCAGGTGCATGACCACGAAGAGGATCGCGATCAGCACTGCCGTCAGCAGCGCCGCGATCAGGAGCATCGTCAGCGCGTGGAAGAGCGTCAGCCGCCAGCGGATCGACATCGGCTAGCCCTCGCGCAGGGCGTAGCCCGCCCCGCGAATCGTCTGGATCAGGCGTGGCTCGCCCGGCAGGTCGATCTTCTTGCGCAGGTAGCCGATGTAGACCTCAACCACGTTCGTGTCCAGGTCGAGCGTGTTCTCCCAGACACGGTCGAGGATCAGCTCCCGCGAGAGGACGCTCCGGGCGTTGCGTGCCATGAATTCCAGCAGCTCGAACTCGCGTGCCGTCAGCTCAATCGTCCGTTCCCCACGCCGCACCTCGCGCGTGGCGGTGTTGATTTCCAGATCCGCCACGCGCAGTACCTCGGCGCCGGCCACGCGGCGCAGGACTGCTCCCAGCCGCGCCAGCAGCTCCTCGATGTGGAACGGCTTGGTCAGATAGTCGTCCGCGCCAGTGTCGAGGTTGCGGACTTTGTCGCGCGGCTGGTCGCGGGCCGTCAGCATGATCACCGGCGTCATGTCGCCGCTGCGGCGTAGCAGTTGGAGCACACGCTCGCCGTCCATGCCCGGCAGGAGGATGTCGAGGATGATCGCGTCCGGCCTGAAATCGTCGACCGCCGGCAGCGCCTCGGCGCCATCGTAGACGCAGCGCACCTCCAGCTTGCGGTGCTCCAGCTCGAGCTGCAGCAGCCGGGCGATCGAGCGGTCATCTTCGACCACCAGAATGCGCGTGCCGGGCTTGATCGACAATGCCTGCTCCTTTCGCGCGCTTCGGATGCACATGCCTGTGATGCCGCCGCTAGTCACCGCCGGTAGCCTGCTCAATGGTCATCGGGCGCAGGGGCGGCCCGATCGCCGCGAGGGCGGCGCGGCTCGCGCGCAACCGGGCGGCCGCGGTCCGTCGTCGCCAGCGTACCAGCGAGACCGTGACCGTGCTGGCGATCGTCAGGCCGCTGGCCAGTAGCAGCATCCAGGCGTACTGGGGCGCGTTCTGACCCAGGTAGGCGTAGAGCAAGGTCTGGGGCAGCGTGCCCAGCACCGTCGCCAGCAGGAAGCGGCCGTAGCTCATGCCAGTCAGCCCGACGGCATAGGAGACGACGTCGAACGAGATGCCCGGCACCAGCCGGGTGACGAGCACAGCCATCGCCCCGCGCCGCTGGATCCAGCCGTCGACTGCTTCCAACCCGACCTTGCCGGTCAGCGTCTCGACCGGTCGCCGTCCCAGCGAGCGCGCCAGGTAGAAGCAGACCGTCGCCGCCAGCGCGTGCCCCGCCACGCTCAGCAGCCAGCCCCAGAAGACGCCGTAGACCAGCCCGTTGGCGAAGGTGATCGTGAAGGACGGCACCGGCGCGGCCAGCGCCTGGCCGACCATCAGCCCCAGCGAGGCGAGCGGCGCCCAGTTGCCGTAGGACTGGATATAGAGTTTCAGTTCCTCCAGGTCGCCGCTCTTCGCCACGGCCAGCGCGTGGTTCACCTCAGCCTGGAACGGCGCGACCGACCAGTAGGCCAGCCCCAGGACGGCGATCAGCCCCAGGGCCAGCCCGAGCTGGATCCAGCGTAGCTTGTCGGCGTTGACATCAATTCTGCGTTGAATCATCAGGTCGCTCCTTCGGTGAGACGCTCGTGGGCCAGCGTTGGCGTCGCTCTGGAACGTCGTTCAGGCGGCGCGTCGTCGAGCCGCCCAATACGGCCCCACGATCAAGTGTCGAGGGCGAATCTAAGAGGACGCTAAGCCGTGGCGTGGTTTCGAGCGCGGCGACCCCTGGAACATTCCAACCTTTCTGGGCGTCCCTGCATCAGGTACCGCCCTGGCCGGAGCGGTCGTCGTTCGACCCGCGGCCGGGCCAGACTGACGGGGAAAGCAGAGGGGCATGCAGAGTAAGCGCGAACGATTCGAACGAGCCGATCAGCCCAGCCGGGGGACCATGCCCCCGGGCGGGTGGATCCTGATCGGCGTCGTGGCCGGGATCGTCATCGGTGTTGGGATTGATTCGATCCCGCTTGGTATCATCCTGGGCATTTCGTCCAGTATCGCTCTCAGCGCGTTGCACTCGTAGCCCGGACGCGCGGTGCCGACAACCTCTCGCCTCCGCCGTCTGCGGTTCCTGGCATAATGATGGGAGATCGACATCGACGAAGAGCGGCGACAGCCGGAACAGTCCGAGGGGTCAGGTAGCAATGCCATGACCTCCGGCGCCGGCCTTGCCATCGGCCTCGCCATTGGCGTGGCGATTGGCGCCGCGCTGGATTCGATCGGTATGGGTATCGGCATCGGTCTGGCAATCGGAATCGCGCTTGGCGCGGCCGGTTCGAAGGTCGGCTCCTGATCTGACAGTTCAGAGTACCTCGACCTTACCCACCGTAGCCGACGTTCGATGAGACTGGAGAAGGTGCACCATGCGCGACGATGTGCGGCGCCCGGACGAGCAGGACCGGTCGTGGTGGTCGTTCGACGCGAAGGCGAGTGACAACCGCTACGTCCCGATGGGAATCATCCTTGGAATCGTGATCGGCGGCGCGATCGGGTTGCTCGTCGAGGGGGCCGCCATGATGGCGGTCGGGATCTCGATGGGCAGCGGCGTCGGCTGGGGGCTGGCGCGGCAATATGCCGTCGCCCGGAGAGCCGGCGGCAACGTGCTGCTCGGTAT
>DATGQR010000569.1:0-2453 GCA_035304105.1 Thermomicrobiales bacterium
AAATGCCATCCTCGGATAATGCGATGCTGTCCGTGCGGGACCTGCGCGTCCAGTACGAGACCGCCGATGGCACGATCAGTGCGGTCGCCGGTGTCAGTTTCGACGTCGCGGCCGGGGAGATCGTCGCCCTGGTGGGCGAGAGCGGCTGTGGCAAGAGCACCGTGGCGCTGGCGATGCTTCGGCTAATCGAGGAGCCGGGCCGCATCGCCGGGGGCAAGATCTACCTCGACGGTCGCGACCTGCTCGGGCTCAGCGAGAGGGGCATGCGAAGTGTCCGGGGCAACGAGATGTCGATGGTCTTCCAGGAACCGATGACCACCCTCAATCCGGTCCATCGCATCGACCGACAGGTCGGCGAGCCGCTTCGCCTGCACGCGCGCATGGGTGCGCGCGCCGCCGCGAAGGCCAGCGTCGATCTGCTGCGTTCCGTGCAGATTCCCGCGCCGGAGCGACGCAGCAGGGACTATCCGCACAGCCTGAGCGGAGGCATGCGCCAGCGCGTGGTGATCGCGATGGGCATGGCCTGCGCGCCCAAGGTGATCATCGCGGACGAGCCGACCACGGCGCTCGATGTCACAGTGCAGGCGCAGGTGCTGGACCTGCTCAAGTCGCAGGTTCAGGAGCGCAATCTTGCCATGCTGCTGATCACGCACAATCTCGGCATCGTCGCCCGGTATGCGAGGCGCGTGTATGTCATGTATGCCGGCAGGATCGTCGAAAGTGCGCCCACCGAGGAGCTGTATGCTTCTCCCCGGCATCCGTATTCGGTGGGCCTGCTGAAGTCGGTGCCGCGGCTCGACCAGGACCTGGATGAACGCCTGGCGCCAATACCGGGTGCGCCGCCCGATCCCCTCGCCCGAGCCAAGGGTTGCGTATTCTCCCCGCGCTGTCCGCTGGTGATCGACCGTTGCCGCGCTGAAGAGCCGCCCTTGATAGCGGTGAACGAGCGGCATCGTTCCGCCTGCTGGGTGATGCCCGCGATAGCGGCGACGGAGCCCCGCAATGCTTGAGGTCAGGAACCTGCGCGTCGAATTCCCCGTCGGAAAGCCCGGCTTCTTCGGGCGGAACCAGCGCTGGATGAAGGCGGTCGACGACGTCAGCTTCTCCATGCCCCGGGGCAAGACGCTGGGCCTAGTCGGTGAAAGCGGCTGCGGCAAGTCCACGCTGGGGCGTGCGATGCTGCAGTTGATTCCCTCCCGCGGTGGCGAGGTCCGCTTCGACGACGTCGACCTCTGCCAGCTCGACTCCACCCAGATCAAGCCATGGCGCCGACGCATGCAGATGGTCTTCCAGGATCCCTACAGCTCGCTCAATCCGCGCATCACCGTCGGCGGTGCGGTGGCCGAGCCGATGCTGGTCCACCACCTTGGCGACGAAGCCGAGCGCGCCGACGAAGTGCGCAAGCTGTTCGAGCTGGTCGGGCTATCCCCGAACCTGACTGAGCGCTTTCCGCACGAGTTCAGCGGTGGCCAGCGCCAGCGAATCGGCATTGCCCGGGCGCTGGCGGCGAAGCCGGATTTCATCGTCTGCGACGAGGCCGTGTCGGCGCTGGACGTTTCGAACCAGGCCCAGATTGTCAATCTTCTTGAGGACTTGCGTGAGCAGCTGGAGCTGACCTACCTGTTCATCGCCCACGACCTCGCCGTCGTGAGGCGCATCAGCGACCATGTCGCCGTCATGTACCTGGGGAGCATCGTTGAGTGGACCCGGAAGCGAACCTTGTTCGAGCGGCCACTGCACCCGTATACGGTCGGCCTGCTATCGGCGGTGCCGTCGCCGAACCCGGCGTTCGAGAAGACGCGTCGCCTCGAGTTGTTGGGCGGGGATCTGCCAAATCCGCTGGACCGGCCGACTGGGTGCCAATTCCATCCGCGCTGTCCCCGCGCGCTCCCGATATGCCAGTCAGAGGCGCCAGGGTTTCGTGAAGTAGAGGATGGCCATTGGGTCGCCTGCCATCTGTATGCAAGGCCGGAATCTGGCAGCGAGGGCGGGGAGGGGCTCCGATGACCGCAACCGGTGCCAGGGCCTCCGCGAAGTTCGAGCACAAGCGCGAGCTGATCCTGGCGAGCGCGGCGCAGCGATTCAATGAACGCGGCGTCAAGGGCGCGACCCTGGCGGACGTGGCGATGGGGGTCGAGCTCAGCCTCAAGAGCCTGCGTTACTACTTCAAACGCAAGGACCTCCTCGTCGCCGAGTGCTTCCTCCGGTCGATCGACGCTTACGCGCGCATTGCCCGGGAGGCCGCCGCCGGAACGACGCCCGAGGAGCGGGTTCGCCTTCTACTGGTCGCCTTCTTCAAGCTGATCGCCGACGTACGCCTTAAGATCCGGCCACCGTTCGTCCATTTCGGCGACGTCTGGTCGCTCGAGGATCCCAACAGAGCGCCGGTACATGCCGCACTGAGCGACATGTACCGCGAGGTCCGGGCCTTGCTCATCGTCGAGAACGACGCG
>DATGQR010000570.1:0-7857 GCA_035304105.1 Thermomicrobiales bacterium
CACTCATCGAGGCATTCGGAGATGAGTTCGATGAGGCGCGGTACTGGGAAGACGTCAAGACCAACCTTCGGGCCGGCAAGGTGCGCATAGTCTTCGTGGTGGATCGCATGCCCCGCGAGCTGCAGCGCATTGTCGAGTTTCTGAACGAGCAGATGGACCCTGCTGAAGTGCTGGCTGTCGAGATCAAGCAATACGTTGGCGGTGATCTGCGTGCGCTCGTCCCTCGAGTGATCGGCAACACAGCCGAATCGAACCGGCGGCAAGCACCGACATCAGGGGCAAAATGGAACGAGACAACCTTCGTTGATGCCCTGACGGCACAGGGAATGGTCGATGAAGCTGAGGCCGTCGCAAAGCTGCTCGGCTGGTTCCAGACCAAGGGACTCGCCATCAACTGGGGACGCGGGAAGCACACTGGCTACTTCATGCCGCGCCTCCGCCGGCGCGAGTCCAGCACGGGACCGGGCGCCTTCTCGACTGAAGGCGTCTTCTGGCTCGACTTCTGGCGCATGACCCGCCCGCCATTCGATGCGGTCGATGCGCGCCGTGAGTTGGTGACACGGTTGAACGTGATTGGCGGCATCGACGTTCCGCCGGAGGCGATCAGCACCGACAGCATCGCCCTTCCACTGGCTCCCCTAGCAGCAGACGTAAGCCTCCAGCATTTCATTGAGGTGCTGGACTGGTTCTTTGACGAGCTTGCGAATGCGGAGCGGTGAGCCGTCGACAAGGGGCGTGTGCAGGCGCGGGGACCGAGTAGATGACGGGAAGCCAGTGGCTGCGTACTACGCGGGGAACTGAACGGCACGGATTGCGGTCCGCATGTAAGGTGCGTCGGCAGAACCACACTCGTCGTGGCTCCGCCCACCTGTCGTTCTACGGCAATCCGCTGGACCGTGCACTGAACGGAGATTGCAGGGCTTGTGCTCGGACTGCAGTCGACCTATCGCGACGACCACTCAAGGGGGCGAGAAGTTCCTACACTCCCGCCCCCACAAACCGATTGAGGGGTGACATGGCGAAGTATCCAGCACACGAGCCGGTATACGAGGTCGCTCGCCTGTTCCGCCAGCGCTGTCTGACCGAAGGCGCGTCGCTGCTCTGGCCCGAGCGACGGGTCTGGACCTCCAGCAACATCGACACGTTGCTCGACGCCTTCATGGAGCACCCGGACACCTCGAAGGGCACCTTCATCGATAAGTGGGAGCGCCAGCTGGCGGATAAGCCCGATGATGTTCACCGGCTCGCTGCGGATGCGCTGGCCTTCTACTACCTGTTCCCTTCCAACATCGGCGGCCAGACGAAGGTCGCCCGCGTGCGCGCCGTACTGAGCTGGCGCTTCGCGGACAACCTACCTGACCTCTCGTCACTAGAGCGTGCCTATCACGCCGGCGGAATCGGCCATGCCGGGCTACACTACGGCACCGCTCAGCCGCATCAGATTGCCTACTATCTGACGCTGGGGCGACGCATCACGGACAGCCAAATCGACGCAGGAAACGTTGACCAGTTTCGGCACGTCGCAGATGCCGTGCGTCAGGACGTCCCTCAGTCGGCAGGTGCCCGGAACATCGCCATGCACCTGCTGTTCCCCGAGCGTTTTGAGCGTATCGCCAGCGACGGCCACAAGCATCGGATCGTGTCGGCCTTCGCGGACCGGTCGGAGGGAGAGCGTGATGTCGATGACGCCCTGCTCTCGATCCGGCGGTCGTTCGAGCAGGAGTACGGGCCGACGTTCGACTTCTATGACGTGGAGGAGGTCCGCAACCTCTGGCAGCCGACCGGCAGTTGTCTTCTCCGGCTGAGATCACGCGCGCGTTCTACAACGCGTTGAACTGGAGATAGATGATGACCGTCGTAACGGCCTTCGCCGAACTGGAGCGCGAGCTCCGCCGGCTCGAGCAGGCAGCCGCCAACGTGTCCTGGGCGATCGTCGAAGGCCGCCCGCCATCGGCCGCCGGCGGGGCGATTGCCGACCGCTATGAATCCGCCGTGCTCGACTTCCGCAACACGTCCCAGCTCGCGGCTGGTGCGGCGCATGACGGGCAGCGGGCGTTCCAGCAGCAGCGCGACCAGTTCGCGCTGCGCGCGGCGCTGCTGACCTGTCAGGAGTGCACACTGCGGCTGATCGAGCAGTTCTACGGCGACATCGCGGCCTGCGAGCGGCTCGACGATCTCAACGATCTCGCCAGGCGCGGCGGGCGCGACTGGGCGGCCTGGGTGCTGGGCGTGCGCGATGGGCTGATGCAATGCCCGGAGATCCTGCACGCCATCAACCAGGCGCTCTTTCACTGCTGGCAGGAGTTGACCGAGCCGATCGGCCCGCCAACTGCGTCGGCACAGGCCACCAGCTTCGGGGCGCGCATCGTGATCCAGAGCGCGCGCGAGGCACACGAGGCACACGAGGAGGAGTCTTCCGCCGACGAGTCGATGGAGGCCGTGCTTCCGGCCGACATCTCGCCAACGGGCTGATCGGCATCGCTTCAGGCAATCCGCTTCCACGCCAGTTTTCCGTCGCGACTTGAGGAGGTGCATCATGACAGCAGGCAACGGCACTGGATGTGTGACCGGCCGGGTCGTCCTTCAGATTCCCACGCTGGATCCCGAAGACATCACCAACGTTGCGAGGGTCCCGCTCAAGGACATCCAGGTCGGCTACTTTGGGATCACCGATACCGGCGACATGGGCGACGAGCTCGATAGCATGACCACCGACGGCGATGGATTCTTTCAATTCGACGACATCCCCGCGGGGGACTACCAGCTCTGCGTAGCCCCGGCCGTCCAGCTCGTAGATGGCTCCACAGTGCAACTGGCGGAGGGTATCGAGCAATGCCGGCCCTTCACCGTGCTTGGGGGGAACGGGGAACAGGTCGAAGACGCAACGCCCTCCGATGCATGCGCCGACGTCGGGACATTTCCCTACACCTTTGAGCTGGTCGAGCGGCTGGCCGGCGTGCTCGTCGGCAGCGTGCTCAACATCGAGCAATCGACGGACGACATATCGACGGCCGTCCAGGGACTATCCAATGCGACGAGCGCGGCGCCCCAGGCCATCAATAGCCTGGCCCGTATCGAGCAGTCGGCCGAGACGCTGTCGACGGCCGTGACTGGGCTGGCGGACACACTCAGCGCCATCGAGGATGGTAAGTCGCTGATCGACCGCACGGCAGGCTCGATTGCCGGCATCGAGTCGGCGCTCCGGGAGATGGCGACCTTCCCGTTCACCGGGCCGTCAGAGACTGACGGGGATGGACCTTCGGGCAGTGGATCGCGCCAGTCAGGGCGGTCTGCGAACGGCTGGGGCGGCCGCGCGGGCGTCAGGACGACACTGGCCGATCTAGGCGTGACCGGCAAGCTGACCGACGAGGAATTGACGCGGCTCTTCCCGGCGCAGGCCGGCCGCGGCGGCGAAGTCAGCTATCAATGGGCCGGGCCGGGGGTGGCGACGCGGACCGCCACGCGAACCAACGGTGCCCGCCCACCCGGCGCGGTTCAGGTGTCCGGCGCGCTGGCGCGCTTCCGGCAGAAGGTGCGCGTGGCCTCCAACGAGATGCAGGAAGTGCTCGCCACGCTGGAGCCGTTCGAGGGCCACGACGTCGACCCCGATACGCTCGCCACCCAGAAGCAGATCGTGCTGCAAACGATGCAGAGCATCCTGGATGAGACGGAGCGCCCGGATGGCCTCCGGCAGCTGGCCGTTGACCTGCATTTCAAGTCACTCCTGCACGATGAGATCCAGGTGACGCGTACCACGGCCGTGAACGGCAATATCGCAGTCCTCGAGTACCTGCTGGGCGTCTCCGACAACCTGATCAGCGACCAGGATGTTGAGGTGTACCTGACCGAGTGGTTGCGCGTGGAAGATGCTGCGAAGGATGCCGAGCAAGCCTGGCACGTCTACAAGGCCACCAGGGTGACCGACCCGAAATACAGCTTCGGCGAGCACCTCCAGGAGCTGCGCGGTTACTTCAGCGCGCTGTCCGACGCGGTCGAAGACGCCCACGCGATGTTGCGGACCGTGCGCTTCTCGCCCGAGCTGCAAGTCGCCCAGGAGTATCCGGTCGAGATCGACGGCGAGCTGGTCGAGGTCACGATCGACGATCTTCTGTCGATGGTCGAGGACCTCGCGACCAACATCGGGCCGACCTACATCACCGACTGGAAAGGCCGGGGCATTGTGACGCTCGCGGCGCGCGCCGAACGTCTCGAGGAGACCACAAGGGCGCTCAGAGAATCGACGGACGCGAGCGGTAAGCCCGTCTCACCTTTCTCCAGCGCGCGTGTCCAGGGAGCGTTCGAGCACCTGGAGCAGCTGCTGGGAGATACCGCCGAGTTGTGCGATGAGATCGCCAACCTCTAGCGCCCGGCCTTCCCGGCGGAGCGTGAGCCAGGAGCTCGTAGCGGCCGGACAAAGCAACCACGTGTAGCGGCAGGAGGACTGTCATGCCGACGATGAAAGAGCTGCAAGAACGGCGCGATCGCATGGCGCTTCTGCGGTCGAAGCTGATGGAGCTGAATGAGGAGGCGCTACTCGAGAATCCGCAGTTCGCCGCGGCGATCCAGCACCAGCTCGACGTGCTCGAGGAAGGGCTCTTCGAGGCGGACGAGGCGGCGACCGAGCCGGCGGACGGCGGCCTGGCAGGGCTGATCGGGATTGGTGAGGGCGCGCCAGCGGACCTGAGCGGCGTCAACCAGCCGACCAGGGTCGAGGAGTATGACGACGAGGTGTCATCGGAACGGCTGCTCGCAGTGGCTGATCTCTATTACATCTATCAGATGGAGCGCCTCGGCGTCTTCCAGGTCATCCTCAAGCTCCAGGAGTTGTTCCGGGCCGGGAACGTTCGCCTGTCGTCCGGCCGGGGCGCCTACAGCCTGTACCGCTACGATCGCAAGCGGGTGCTGCGCTACACGCGCCTGGACCGCATGCAGGCGTACCGCCGCGTGTTTGGCTACGGCAACGTCGATCCGGCGCCGGGCGCCAAGGCGAATCACCAGTTCCACGCCCTGTTCGTGAACTTCATGACCCAGGTAGCCGAGTTCTTCCGGGACAAGCGCATCTCGAGCGTCATTCGCCAGAATGCCGACGACCCCAGCTTCGGGAGCATCGCGGTCGTGCGGCGGGCCGGACTGGACCTGCGCAACAACCTCGACTCCGCCTCCTATGGCCACATCAACGTGCTGCGGGTTGAGGTGATGCAACTGTTGGACGACGCGTTCCACATCCTCGAGTCCGACGACATTCAGCGGCTCTTTGGCGCGACCGATGCCTGGGACGTGATCGAGGAAGTCATGCGCCAGCACCTCGGCCAACCGCAGATCAACGCCTCCCAGCGCAACCGCATGGGGATTGCTGGCAGCGAAGTGCTGCAGTGGCTCTCGCACCCCTACATCCTCAAGACGTCGCGCCCCGAGTTCGAGGGCTTGCTAGTCGATATCGGCGACCGCGCCGAGGAGTGGGTGACGAGCGCGCAGGCGCTGGGCATGATGCAGCAGCCGGGTGGCTCGGGGCTCCCCTGGGACCAGCACCCGGCGCGGGTCGGCAGGAACGGGCGCCATGCCAGGAATGGCCGGTACACGCAGGACTGACCTCGCGGGGTCGTGATTCTCGCGCACCAGACCGGAGCGGCATGCGACCGCAACACGCCCCGCATACCCTCGCCCTCGGGCCTCGAAAGGAGCGCGTGTCATGGTACTCACGTCGAACGCGGCAACGACATTCGAAGTGGCGGAGCCGAGCCAGCTGGGCGAGGTGGATCGTCGTAGCGCGGACTACGTCCGTTGGGTTCAGCGTTCGCTCAACAAGATCATGGGGTCCGGGTTAGCAGTCGACGGCATCAGCGGCCCGCTGACCCGCGCGGCGATACGCGCCTTCCAGCAGAGCCGCAAGCTCGCCGTCGATGGCATCGTCGGGCCGATCACCGAAGCCGCGCTGATCGCGGCCGGCGCCGACGCGCCGCCCAAGGGTGGTGGCAGCAGCAAGCCCGGTCCACAGCCGGCCGTAGCGACCCGCCTGGCATCGCCGGGCCAGGGGTATTACAGCTATAAGCCCGCAACCAATCAATACGGCCTGTCGGAAACCATTCGCGCCCTGCAGACGATCGGGAGCCAGTGGCACCGGGCGCACCCGTCCGGGCCGCGCATCGGCATCGGCGACATCAGCCTCAAAGGCGGTGGCCCGATGCCGGGGCACGCATCCCACCAGAAGGGCGTCGATATCGACATCCGTCTGGTGCGGAACGACGGTCAGGAAGCGCCGGTCACCTACAAGCAGGCAGGCTACTCGCGGGCGCTGACTCAGGAACTGGTGAATTTGATTCGCTCGAATGGCGTGCTGAGCGTGCAGTACATCTTCTTCAACGACCCGCAGGTCACCGGCGTACAGAAGTGGCCGAACCATGACGATCACCTCCACGTGCGCTTCTACCCGCCCGGGGCGTCCAGGGAGATGGAGGACGAGGAGGTCCTCGGAGAGGTCAACCGCACCAGCGCCGATTACATTCGCTGGGTCCAGCGCTCGCTGAACAAGCTCGAGAGCGCTGGGCTGGCGGTCGATGGCATCAGCGGCCCCTTGACCCGGGCAGCCGTGCGCGCATTCCAGAAGAAGAAGGGGCTGGCAGTCGACGGCATCGTCGGGCCGATCACCGAGGGCGCCCTGATGAGCGCTGGCGCGGACCCGCCGCCCGGCTGGGTGCCGCCGCCGCTCGCGCCGCTGACCGTCGCCGAGCAGCACGCGCTGTCGCAGCTGAGCGCCGACCAGCAGGCTCTGTTCCGGACCCTGCGGACGATGATCGAGGGCTACACCGGCGTAGCGCGGCGAGAGGCCGATCGGGGCAGTCGCGTGTTGTTGCAGCGCGGCGCCTACCGGACGTTGCCCCAATTGCTGCCGGAGCTAGTGAACCTGACGCGTATCACGACGCTGCCCAGCGGATGGAGCCTGAGCACGGCGCGCCCGCTGCTGGTCGGCAACGTGCTCTACAACCTGTCGTTCCCGGAGACGATCAACCAGGGCGGCTGGGACCGGCTCGGCGGCAAGCCGGATCCGACCTGCTTCTCGGCGTCGACTCAGATGCTGCTGGCCAGACGCTTCCCGGTCACCTACGTTCGGCTGACGATCCAGCTGGCGACGACCTCGCGCGCGACCTTCGCTGGCGGGCACAGCGTCGGGCCCCTCACCTTCGCGTCGACGAATCTCTATCGCTCGCTCGAGAGCGTGCTGCTGCAAACGGCGTTCGATCGCTACTTCTCGACGACCGCGCGCAGTGGCAACCCGGGCGGCACATACCGGCCGGGAGACGAGCTGAAGGTGCATCGTCAGGTGTTCGGCGCGACGCGGCCCCCGAAGACGGCGACCTGGGGCACGGCTGCCCAGAAGTCCGCGGCCTTCCGCAAGGCGTTCGTCACGAACGGCGGCAACACGCGCCCGTTCGAGATCATCAATCTCTGTGTCGGTAGCACCACGCCGAGCTGTACCGGCAATCACACCGTCGTGCTCAGCCGCGTCGAGGGCGGCCGGGTTTTCTTCTACAACCCCTGGGCGAACGAGGAAGAGCGCAACATGATGTGGGGCACCGCTCGGGTCAGCACTTCCGGCAACGGCGAGCGGCCGGCTGAAGCGAGCATGACCCAGGCGGATTTCGAGGGGCAGCTGACGACTGTGTTCCATAACTGACGCGCGGGTCTCTGCTGGAGTTCAGGCCGTGGTTGCGCCGCGATCGGCGTCCCGGCACGCTGCCGCGGGTTCGCTGGAGCGTCTCGTTCATCGGCGCACCGACGCTACGCGACACCTGATCGCCGAGTTGAGCGGGCCGGCCGGGCTCCTGCACCAGCCGGTTGACCGGATCGACGCGCCACGCG
>DATGQR010000571.1:0-6329 GCA_035304105.1 Thermomicrobiales bacterium
CCCTCTTGCGCGCGTGTTAAGATCCGTCTCTCGACAAGCTTCAATCCCAGGGGACCGCGCCATGAGCACCTTTCAGTCCTTCGCCGACTCTTCGCATGCTCCCGCGCCGGAGCCATTCTTCCTCCAGCGCCTGAGCGCGCACTTCGGCGCTCCAGCCGGCACACTGCCGATCCTTACTGAAGAGTTCGACCCCAGCGAGCATGCGAACGTCCAGCTCGCCTTCGACGCCTATCTCCGACGGGACGGCCGGGAAGCCGAACTGCTGGGGATCAGCGCCGAGCACAAGCGGCATATGGGCCTGGGGCTGGCCGATCTGCTGGTCAGGCCGCGTCCCGGATCGATGGGCCCCAACCCACCCGTCGAAGGGCCGGTCGAGTACGTCAACATCGCACTTGATGAGGGCCGCGTGCTACCGGCCATCCAGTCCGGCCTGTACATCCTCCGGGACGGCGACGAGCGCCTGGCGGCGCTGGTCGGCGGCCCGGTCCAGCACACGCCCTTCGCGAAGGTGCGCGTCGACGTCATAGCGGCCCAACGGGCCACCGCCGAGCGCTTCCTGGCCGAATTACGCCGCCTGACGCGCGAGCACAACGTCTATCGCGGCAAGGTGATCTCCCTGAAGATGGACATGTACGGGCGCTTCGACATGCAGTTCCATCGCCTGCCGCACGTCGGCCGCGAGCAGATCATCCTGCCGCCGGAGGTGGTCGAGCGCGCCGAGCGCCACACACTGCGCTTCGCGGCGCAGCGCGAGCGGCTCAGGGCGGCCGGCCAGCACCTCAAGCGCGGGCTGCTGCTCTACGGCCCGCCCGGCACCGGCAAGACTCTCACCGCGATGTACCTGGCGAGCCAGATGCAGGATCGCACCGTCCTGCTGCTGACAGGGCGCGGCTACGGCCTGATCCAGCGCACCTGCGCGCTGGCCCGGCTGCTGCAGCCCTCGACCGTGATCTTCGAAGACGTGGACCTGGTGGCGGAGGAGCGCACCCACCCCCAGGCGGGCGGAGCGCTGCTCTTCGAGCTGCTCAACGAGATGGATGGGCTCGCGGAGGATCTCGACATCCTCTTCCTGCTCACCACTAACCGACCGGAGCTCCTGGAGCCGGCTCTGGCTTCGCGGCCCGGGCGGATCGACCAGGCCATCGAGATCCCGCTGCCGGACGCCGATTGCCGCGAGCGCCTGCTGAAGCTCTACAGCCGCGGGCTGAGCATCGAGCTGGATGACTGGGGGCTTGTCGTCGAGCGCACGGCCGGGGTGAGCGCGGCGTTCATCCGCGAGCTGATCCGCAAGGCGGCCCTCTTCGCCGCCGACGAGTTACCGGACGACGCCGATCTGGCCATCGGCGAGCGGCACCTCGACCGGGCGCTGCATGAGATGATCGCGGTCGGCGGCGAACTGACCCGCAGCCTGCTCGGCGCGCGCACCGGCGAAGCGGCCGATGGCGTCGAGCCGATGAACGGCTGACGGTCTCCCGCGCAAGCTACGGCAGCCCGATAGCGGGGCGACCGGTCACTCTGCCTGGGCGCGGCGCAGGCGAGACAGGCGCCGGGCGCGCTGGGTGTCGCCGGCGCGGGTGCGGATGCCGAAGATGTTAAAGAAGAAGTCGACCGAGGGGCCGATCAGCGCCGCGAAGATCAGCGTCCCGATCCCAAACGAGCCGCCGAGCAGGATGCCGATCACGACCACCGTGATCTCCATCGCCCAGCGGATGATCCCGACGCGGATGTTCGTCCGCCGGGTGAGCGCCAGCATGAAGGCGTCGCGCGGGCCGGCCCCGAAGCCGGTCTTGATGTAGAGCGCCGTCGCGAAGCCCAGCAGCACCACCCCGCCGACCAGCATAGCGAGCTGGGCCGGCAGCCAGGCGGCCTTCGGGATCAGCTCGAACTCCAGGTAGACGTCCGTCCAGATGCCGATGAAGAGCATGTTGGCGAGCGTGCCGATACCCGGCTTGATGCCCATCGCCCAGGAGCTGACCAGGATCAGCAGCCCGACGATGATCCCGGCCGTGCCGAGCGTCAGCGGCGTCTGCAGGCTGATGCCGTGGTGGAAGACCGTCCAGGAGCTGGCCCCCAGGTCGCTCTGCAGCGACAGCACCATCGCCAGCGCGAACAGCGCCAGCGCGACCATCAACACCGCGAAGTCGAAGGCCAGGCGTTTCGGGTTGTCCAGCCGCTCGCGCATGGGAATCAGGGACCAGGAACGAGACAAGAGCCAAACGGGAACCCGCGATCCATCACCATCGCCTGTCTGTCTTCCTGCAAACCGATCCCTAATCCCTCACCCCGGCCACTGCCGGTTCGGGCGCGGCGGGGGACGCGGCGCGCTCGCCGTCGCCACCGTCGGTTTCGACCAGGTTGCGGCGCATCCAGTTGCCCTGGCGGTAGCGCCAGAGGTTGAGCAGCATCAGGGCGACGGTGTCCAGCAGCATGCCGACGTAGATGCCCTGCAGGCCCCAGTCGAAGACCACACCGAAGAGGTAAGCCAACGGCACGCGCAGCAGCCACATCGTCACCGAGGTCGAGAACATCGGGAAGCGCGTGTCGCCCGCGCCGCGCAGGATGCCGGCCAGCACGAAGCCGATCGCCAGCGGCGGCTGGATGAAGGCAATCAGCCGCAGCGCGTCGACGCCGGCCGCGATAATCGCGTCCCGGTCATCGCCGCTGGCCGCGAATTCCATGATCGGCTCGGCGAAGACGAAGAAGACCACGCCCATCGCGCTCATCCAGGCCAGGCACCAGCGCGTGGCCGTCATGCCGACGTGCCGCGCCCGCTCCGGGTTGCGCGCGCCCAGCGACTGGCCGACCAGCGCGGTGGCGGCCATCGAGAAGCCGAAGCCCGGGAACATCGAGAGGAACATCGCGTTCTGGGCCACCTGGTTGCCGGCCGTCACCGCCGTACCGAGCATGAAGACGACGACGACGAAGGCGATCTGCCCGCCGGAGCGCAGCACCGACTCGCCCATCGACGGCAGGCCGATGTCGGCCAGCCGCTTCATGCGCCCCCAGTCCGGCCGCCAGCCGTCGCGGCCGGCGATCTTCAGCCCGCGGCGGCCCCTCCAGAGCAGCCAGGCCATGATCGCCCCGCCGACAGCGCGCGAGAAGACCATCGCCAGCGCCGCGCCGGTCACGCCCAGCTCGGGCACGAACAGCACGCCGAAGACGAGCACGTAGACCAGCGCGATGTTGATCACGTTCATGATGGCGGTGACGATCATCGAGGTGCGCGTGTCGCCGACGCCGCGCAGCGCGCCGCTGAGGATGAACATGACCGCCATGAAGATGAAGCTCAGCGAGGTGATCTGCAGGAACTTCGCGCCCTCGTGGACGACGTCCGGCTCCGCGCCCAGGCCGCGCATGACCGGCGCTGCCAGCAGCACCGTCAGCGGCGTCAGCACCAGCGCCAGGATCAGCCCGGCGACCAGCGACTGCTTGGTGATGGCGTCGCCCTCGGTCTTGATCCGGCCGGCGCCGAAGGCATGGGCGACCAGCACCGTCGTGCCCATCGAGACGGCGAAGAAGGCGGTGATGACAATGACCTGCACCTGGCTGGCGGTGCCGACGCCAGCGACCGCGGCCGAGCCCAGGCGCGCGACCATCAGGGTCGTGATAAAGCCGAGCGCGGCTTGCATCAGGTTTTCGAGAATCGAGGGCCAGGCCAGGCCCAGTACAGCGCGTCGGATCTCCCCGGCGTCCGAGCTTCCTCCAGCAGGGCCGGAATTGACCGGCCGCCGGCTCATCACCGTCGACACGAGCGTTCCACCGATGCTAGTCAAAAAGAAAGGCGCGTCCCCGAGGTCCGGGAACGACCAACCACGAACTGGAAGCCTATCAGCGCCCGTGTCGACCGGTCAATGCGAGGTTCTTCCTATATGCGCTTGCTCAATGTGCTTGCTCGAGAGCTGTTGGGATCGCGCTCTCAGTCTTCACGGGCGAATCTTCGGAGGTCTGACCTAAGCCGAACCATCTCTGCTCTTTCCGCTCCGGTCGGGTTCGGCAAGGTTTGCAGGTATCTAAGCCGCTCCATCTTGCCTGCATACACCACGGGGTTCTTATCGGGATCCGGGCGCACGTGGGCTACCGCTGGCCCTGATCTATCGAGCTTCGATCGTGGGGGTAAGGACTGGACGGCATGCTCCCGATTTTTCGATTTCTTACCTCCTGTTGGGTTGGGTTGTTGCTTCCCGCGTTGCCGCTGGGCTTTGTTTCTTCCTTCCTTGCGCATTCGTTCAGCTTCGAGCTCACGGCGGCGCTGTCGCTCTAAACGCTTGAGTCGCTTTCGCTCGATTTCGCGTTCTTCAGCAACTCGAAGATCCGCGTACGCGATGCAAGCTGAATCAAGTTCACCAGTGACTGGCAGTAGTCCGGATCTGATCCAGCCGAGGATGACGTCTGTCGATTTCTCCACTACATCAGCGGCCTCGACGAGCGTGAGGCGATCCGGTGTGATCTCCTCCAGCAAACGATTCATTAGCGCCGCAGCCTCAGGATCGATTTGGCGCTCCAGCGTCCGGTGCCTACGTCGATCAGGAGATCGCATGTCCATCCAACCCTCCCAGTGGCGAGCAGGCTAGCATGAATTGCCTCATCATGGAACTCACCTAAGGTGAAGGTTGTACTAGTTTATGAGAGACGCTAGACCCTCAAGGCGCGTGTGATGCTGCATTTGCGCCGAGACATCACCAGCAAGCCATGACTAGTCGCATACCCCTAGGAGGGACCTGCGCGGTCATCCCGCGAATTCGATCTGCTTGCCGATTATGAGTAGTCCCTGCCAGCGGCAGGGGAGAGTTGCCTCTAAGGGCAGGCAAACGCGATGCGTAGTTCTCCAGATTGCCCGACGCCGGGAACTGCCTAGGATACGGAGCGTGCGGCGCCTGCACGATGGGATACCCGAGCGATGAAGCTCACACACATGGAGGTGAAAGCCACATGCTATCCAGACACCTGCGTTCCGCTGTCCTGCTGGCCGTCCTGCTCGCCCTCGGTATCGCCACCCTCGGCGTGACCGGCGCGACAGGCGCGCCCGATATCTTCACCGATCCCGGCGGCGAGCCCCCACGCGCCTCGCGCATCCTGAAGTTCGACGTCGCCGAGGACATGAATCGCTTCCGCTTCGACCCGGACAACGCGCATGAAGACGGCCTGCCGGCCGCCGGCAGTTTCTTCGTCACCCACGGCTATCTCTACCCGGCCGGCACGCTGAACGGCTCGAACGGCGTCAACCCGGACGGTTCGCCGGAGTTCCCGGACCTCGTCATCGGTAGCTGGACCTGCTACGGCACGTTCATCGGCGAGGGCGCACACGCCACCAGCGGCCCGCTGGTCGTGACCACCCAGCTCTACAACTTCGGCGATGAGCTGGGCGAGCAGATGATCGTCTCGCAGGGCTACGAGCTGGCCGACGTCGGCGTGCCGATCCAGCGCGCCATCACCGGCGGCACGGACGAGTACAGCGACGCCCGCGGCGAGCTCACCCAGCGCTTCCTCGGCCTCAACGCCAGCGAAGGCTTCAACCTGAACGTCGAGATGAAGCTCACCACACGCTAACCGCGCCAACCATCACATCGAGCGCGCCCGGAGGAGTCAGCACCCCCGAGGCGCGCTCTCCATCGAACGCTCCGCTGGCCCCGGCCAGTAGCAAAGGGACTGCCATTTCCACCACGATCCAGTCTGTAACGCTCCCCAGCGGGCTACGCCTGCCTTACCTCGAACAGGGCGACCCCCGACGGCGTCCCGGTCGTGGTGCTGCACGGCTACAGCGACTAGCTGCGCTCCTGGGACCTGCTCCGGCCGATGCTGCCACCCTCGCTGCGAGTGATCGCACTCAGCCAGCGCGGCCACGCCCCGCAGTGGGAAGCCCCGGAGCGGGTGGCTGCCGACCTGGTCCCGTTTGTGGAGGGGTTGTATAGGTAGGGAAGAGGGAAAGAGCGGCCCTCATCCCCGGCCGCGGCCCAGAGGGCACCCCGCCCAATCACCCAGAGAGTACCCGGGAGAGGGGCCGGGGGTGAGGGCTCCCTACGAACTACAACCTACTTCTGCGATACTAGGCGGCGGAATGCGCGGTGGCTCAGGGGAGCCGGGGGAACAAACGGAGAGCGGGAGTCGTGGCTGAAGAGCGGGAACCGACAAACGTCCAGCAGCAGGCGGAAGCTGAGGCCGAAGAACGGCACGACCAGCAGCCGGAGGCAGTCCCGGCCGGCATGACCGAGGAAGAGTGCATCACGCTGCTGAAGCAACTGCGGCCGATCGTCATGCCGATGCTCGAAGCCTTCCAGGAGCAGTACACCAACCGCGTGCGGCCCGGCTACCCGACGATCGTCGACAACATC
>DATGQR010000572.1:0-4886 GCA_035304105.1 Thermomicrobiales bacterium
TCCTGCTAATGCGCTCCTGGACGCGATCCATCTGCTCGCGGGCGCGCCTGGTTTCGTCACGCGCTTCCTTCGCCAACTGGTCATAGACAGCCAGGTTGAGGATCTCGCCGAGAATGCGCTTGCGCTCGCTGGGCTGGTTGCGGGTGAACCGATCGGCCTGGCCCTGCTGGAGCAGGGCCGAGTTGACGAAGGTGTCGTAATCGAGGCGCAGCTCGTCTACGATGCGCGCCTCGGTGTCGCGGATCGAGTCGCCGCCGATCGGCAGCCAGTTCTCGGAGCCGAGGGCGCGCGTGTCGAATTCGAGCGTGGGTTTGGACTTCGAGCGCCGCCGCATCACGCGGTACTCGCGCGCGCCCATCCGGAAGGTGAAGGTGACTTCCATCTCCTCTTCGCCCAGCGAGATCAAGTCGTTGTCACTTCTGGCGCGGCTCTTGCCCCAGATCGCCCAGGTTATGGCGTCGAGGAGGGCGCTCTTGCCGGCGCCGTTCTCGCCGGACAGGCAGGCGACCGTGAGCGGCCGGAAGTCGATCGTGACCGAGCCCCGATAGCTCAGAAAATTGCGCAGGTTCAGCGTGAGCGGGATCATCGCCGATCAATCTCCAGAGGTGAAATTCATGCAGGAACACGCGCCGATTTGTATAAGCTGAGTATACTCGCTGGTAAGAGGGGCTTGGAGTAACTATCGGGCTATGGACGCTGCCGGGCTGGATATCGCGATCCGGCTACTCGTCGTACTCATACTAGTCGGCATCAACGGATTCTTCGTCGCCGCAGAATTCGCGCTCGTCAGCGCGCGCCAGACGCGCATCGAGCAACTCGCCGCGGAAGGTAACCCGCTCGCGCGCACCGTGCTGCGCTCGATGGCCGACCCCAACCGCTTTATCTCGATCGCTCAGGTGGGCATCTCGATGGCCAGTCTGGCCCTGGGCTTCATCGGCGAGCCGGCCATCGCCGCGATCATCGATCCGCTGCTCGAATCGACGCTGCCCGATTCCGCCCTGGTCGTCTCCACTCACGGCATCTCAATCGCCATCGCCTATATGATCGTGACCTACCTGCACCTGGTGATCGGCGAGCAGGTGCCGAAGATGATGGCGATCCAGCGCGCCGAATCTACGATCCTCGTCGCTGCCCAGTTCACCGAGTTCGTCGGCGTGCTGCTGCGGCCGGTCATCGCGATCGTCTACTGGTCGACCGAGGGCATCCTGCGCCTGTTCGGGATGAAGTATCAGAGTGAGGCGCACATGGTCTATACGGTCGACGAGCTGGAGATGTTGATCGAGGCGAGCGAAGAGGGCGGGCACCTGGACCCGCAGGAGCGCGAACTCGTCCAGCGCGCGCTGGGCTTCGGCGAGTTGACCGTCTCCCAGGTGATGGTCCCCCGCACCGAGGTCGTCGGCATCCCGATCACAGCTGACCGCGATGCCGTGATCGAAGCGATCAAGACGGCCAACCGCTCGCGCTACCCGGTCTATGAGGAGACGCTGGACCAGGTCGTCGGCGTGCTGCACGTCAAGGACCTGGTGACTCAGGGGGCACTGGTCAACGGTTCCTTCGACCTGCGCAAGCTGATCCGGCCGGTCGTGCCGGTACCGGAGTCGTTGCCGGCCGACGAGCTGCTGGCGCGGCTGCAGAGCGAGCGCGTAAACATGGCGATCGTGATTGACGAGTACGGTGGGCTGGCCGGAATCGTGACCGTCGAGGACACCCTCGAGGCGCTGGTCGGCCGCATCCAGGATGAGTTCGAGGCCGTCGAGTTCGACGTGGAGCTGTTGCCAGATGGCAGCATGCTGCTCGACGGACTGATCGGCATCGAAGAGTTCAACCGGCGCTTTGGCGCGAAGCTCCACTCCGAAACGGTTGGCACGCTCGGCGGCCTGGTCTTTGAGCTGATCGGCCACAAGCCGGAGATCGGCGACCGCGTGCAGGTCGATGACCTCGAGCTGCAAGTCGAAGCGCTGGACGGCCTGCGGATCGCGCGCCTGCGCATGGAGCCGCTGGCCGCCAGCGAGGCCGACGCCTCCTAGGCCATGCCGGCCTGTTGCTTCAGGAGGTGGACGATCCGGCCCGCGTTGATGGCCCAACCCACGCCGAAAACGTGAGGGGTGAAGATGCGCGGGTTGTCCGGCGCCCAGACCTTCTCCTTGACCGATTCCAGCGTTGGGATGCGGAAGTCGTAGGGCACGCCGAAGACGTTGCCGTGCCAATCGCGGTGGCGCGGGTCACGGGCGAGCTGGTCGTAGATAGCGAGAGCGACGAGCGCCAGGCCGACGAGCCATCCGACCCGGCGAGCAAATTTCCTCATGCGGTTATCCCTTCCGTGATTGAATGGTCGGCGGAACTTCGAACGTTGTTGGAACGCCTCGCCGCCACAATTTGACATGGCGTTCCACGGACCACTATCATCACACTGGGGTGAGGTTGACAGAATCGGCGCTCAGTCTCGTACGTACGCCGGTTCTGGTGAACGAGAAACCATCATCACGCACCTTAACAACAGACGCTCTACGAGGAAGAAGGAGTAGATGGAGCTAACCACTTTGCTCGCTGCTCTCGCTGCCCTCGTCATCGGTGCCGGCGTCGCCTGGTGGGCCACTCGGTGGGCATTGCTCAACCGGGCGGATTCAAGAATAGCGCAAGCCAACCAGCAGGCTGAACGCATCATCGATGACGCAGAAGCAGAGAAGCGAGAACTGGTGCTACAGGCCAAGGACGAGGGCATCCGCCTACGTGCCGAGGCCGACCGGGAGATCAATGCGAGGCGCAAGGATCTCGAGCGTTTTGAGCGCCGTCTCGAACAGAAAGAAGAGCAGCTCGAACGCAAGACCGAGCAGCTCGAGCGGCGCGAGAAGCAGATTCACGACATCGAGCGCAAGCTCGAGCGTCGCACCGAGGAACTCGAGAGCTTCCGCGCGCGCCAGCTCGAGGAGCTTGAGCGCATCGCTGAACTGACAACGGAACAGGCTCAGGCCATCCTGCTCGAGCGCGTGGAGAGCGAGATGAGCGAACTGCTCTCCCGCCGCGCGCGCGAGATGGAACTGGAGATGAAGGCGGAAGCCGACCATCGCGCCCGCATGATCCTGGCGACGACTCTTCAGCGCATCGCAAGCGACTACGTCTCCGAGACGACCGTCTCGGTCGTGCCGCTGCCCAGCGATGACATGAAGGGCCGCATCATCGGTCGCGAGGGCCGCAACATCCGCGCGCTCGAACAGGCGACCGGCGTCGACCTGATCGTCGACGACACACCCGAGGCGGTAACGCTGTCCGGCTTCGACCCGGTGCGGCGAGAAGTCGCCCGCCGGGCGCTGACGAAGTTGATCCAGGACGGCCGCATCCACCCGGCGCGCATCGAAGAAGTCGTCAACAAGACGCGCCTCGAGGTCGAGCAGATCATGCGCGAGGAGGGCGAGCGCGTCGCTTACGAGGCGAACGTGCAGGGCCTGCACCCAGACCTGATCAAGCTGCTGGGGCGGCTCAAGTTCCGCACCAGCTACGGTCAGAATGTGCTGGCGCACTCGCTGGAGGTGTCGCTGATCGCCGCCGCGCTGGCCGCCGAGCTTGGCGCAGACGTCAACGTCGCCAAGACTGCCGGCTTGCTGCACGACATCGGCAAGGCAGTCGACCATGAGGTCGATGGCCCGCACGCCCTGATCGGCGCCGACATCGCGCGCCGGCTGGGACGCTCGGCCCGCATCGTGCATGCGATCGCCGCGCACCACGGCGAGGAAGAGCCGCAGACGGTCGAAGCGTTCATCGTCGCCACCGCTGACGCCATCAGCGGCGCGCGCCCCGGCGCACGGCGCGAGATGGTCGAGGCTTACATCAAGCGATTGGAGGCGCTGGAAAGCGTCGCCTCATCGTTCGAAGGGGTGGAACGCGCCTACGCGATCCAGGCCGGACGCGAGGTGCGCATCATGGTTCAGCCGGACCGCATCGACGACGTCGCGGCCAGCCGGCTGGCGCTTGATGTGACCCGCAAGATCGAAGACAACCTGGACTACCCGGGTCAGATCAAGATCACGGTCATCCGTGAGACTCGAGCAATCAACTACGCGCGCTAACACAGTTGGCGCGCATGATCAGAGCCGCGGCGAATCACGCCGCGGCTCTGGTCGTTAAGTGGCAGTTGTGTGTCCCGGATGCAGTTGACCAGTCTCCGCAGTCGATGGTATGACTAGCGCTGTTGTGCGCGCTGCCGTTCGGCAGCGCGTGCTGAGCGAACAGGGGGCAATCGCTGACGAGGGGACTCGTCGCCTGAACCGGGGGAGTGCGATACCCCGGAACGCGTGTCGAGCCGGATTAGAGGGTTCGTGGTGGCACGCTGGTGACGAGGGCGGCGATCGCTCGCAAGCTAGCCTGGTGAGGAAGGTGCAGTAGCCGACTCGACCCGCCGCTTCGTTCTGGGGCAGTTCTGCCCGTCGGGGTTATCAATTCCGCGCATCGCGTATGCATGCTACCCACACATCAGTGTTGGAGGTTAACAACGTGGATCGGTTCTTCAGCAAGCTCGACCTTCGGGACATCAAGATTCAGCCCGAAACGAAGTTCCCGCCGACGGAGGAAGACTACGACGATAACGGCGTCGACGAAAGCTGGGACAGTAGCGGCATCGACACGCTCGACGGATTCTCCAGCAATGATTCCAGCGCCGCCTATCAGGCGACGGAAGAGGTAGCAACCGAGCAGCGCAAGGACGTCCTCAAGGTTTCGGCCCGCTCGCGCCCCAGCGCGGTGGCCGGCGCGATCGCTGGCGTGGTGCGCGAGAACGGCCGCGCAGAGGTGCAGGCCATCGGCGCTGGCGCGACCAACCAGGCGGTCAAGGCTGTCGCCATCGCCCGCGACTACCTGCGCGAGACCGACATCGAGGCCGTGTGCCTGCCGGC
>DATGQR010000573.1:0-3690 GCA_035304105.1 Thermomicrobiales bacterium
AGGCCGAGCGCGAGGCGTGGCGGGCGCTGGTGGCCGAGGTCGGCCCTGAGCGCATGGAGGAGCCAGGCCCGATGGGCGACTGGAGCTTCAAGGATCTGGCCGCCCACCTGACGGCCTGGCACGACCGCACGCTCGCCCGGCTCGAAGCCGGCCCGGACGGTGAAATGCCGCCCCCGCCCTGGCCGGCGTCGCTCGGGACCGAGGACGAGATCGAGGATTGGGATGAAGTCAACGCCTGGATCCATGCCCAGCACCGCGACCGGCCGGTGGATGAGGTCCTGGCCGAGGCGGACCAGTTCTACGAGCGACTCGCGATCCTGATCGCGGAAATGCCGGAGGAGGACCTGATGATGCCCGGCCGCTTCCCCGGCATGGGCCAGCGCGCCCTGGTCGAAGCCGACTTCTTCGGCCACTACCACGAGGAACACGAGCTCTCAGTGCGCGCCTGGCTCGACGCGCGCTAGCCGGCCGCCGGACGCACGAGGGGAGCGCGACACGTGAGCGACCAGAGCGAGCAGGCTCAACTCCACCCGCCTCCGAGGGGCGACGAAGCGGCCACGCTGCTGGGCTTTCTGGAGCGCCAGCGGGCAACCTTGGCCTGGAAGACCGACGGACTCGATGCCGCCGGGTTGCGGGCCACGCTCGGCAACTCGTCAATGACGTTGGGCGGGATGCTCAAGCACCTGGCCCGCTTCGAGGACGACATGTCCACCGAGTGGCTGCTGGGGCAGGAGCAGCTGGCACCCTGGAACGCCGTGGACTGGGAGAACGACCACGCCTGGGACTGGCGCACCGCAGCCGACGATGCGCCGGAAGACCTCTACGCCCTCTGGCAGCACGCCGTCGAGCGCTCCCGCGCTCGCTTCGCCGCGGCCCTGGCGGTCGGCGACCTGGACTTGCCAGGGACGGGAAATGCGAGCGACCGGCTGCCCAGCGTGCGCTACGTCCTGCTCAACATGATCGAGGAATACGCGCGCCACAACGGCCACGCCGACCTACTCCGCGAGTCAATCGATGGGCTGGTCGGGCACGACCCGCCGGAATGATGGCGCATTCACCCGACGGGGCAGAGTCAGCATGAGGATCACCGCCCGCGGTCTCAACCGCGCCACGCTCGCCCGGCAGATGCTGCTGCGTCGCGAGCCGCTCGACGTGCCCGAGGCGGTGCGCCGGGCCGTCGCGCTGCAGGCCCAGGAGCCGGCCTCGCCCTATCTTGGGCTCTGGAACCGGGTCCACGACTTCGACCCGGTCGCCCTCGACGCCGCCTTCGCGGACGGGGCGGTCGTCAAGTCCAACATGGTGCGGCTGACGCTCCACGCCACGCACGTCGACGACTTCCCCGCGTTCCGGGAAGCTACTGAGCCGACCGTGCGCGGCGCGCGGCTCGGCGACAAGCGCTTCACGGTCACCGGGATGAGCCCGGCGGAAGCCGACGCGCTCGTCCCTGAGCTGCTTGACCAGGCCAGGCAGCCCCTGACGGCCGACGAGCTGCGCGCCTGGCTGGAGGGACGGCTGGGCGGCGAGCCACACAAGGGCGTCTGGTGGGCACTGCGCCAGTACGCGCCGCTGCTGCGCGCGCCCTGCGACCACCCCTGGTACTTTGGGCCGCAGATCAGCTACGTCGCGCCCACCGTGCGACCGCGCCTGGCTGACCCGGGCATCGCCAACGAGTCGCTGAAGACGCTGGCGCGCCGCTATCTGGAGGGCTTCGGGCCGGCGTCGGTGGCAGATGTGGCCCAATTCGCCCTGGTCCAGCGCGCCAGGGCCCGCGAGGCGCTGCGGGCGCTCGGCGACGAGCTGGAACTGCTGGAGGGGCCCGACGGCGAAGAGCTGTTCGACATCCCCGGCGCGCCGCGACCCGATGAGGACACCCCGGCCCCGCCGCGGCTGCTGGGCATGTGGGACAACGTCCTGCTGGCCTACTTCGACCGCAGCCGGGTCATCCCGCCGGAGATCCGCAAGCTGGTCATCCGCAACAACGGCGACACGTTGCCAACCCTGCTGGTCGACGGCTACGTGGCCGGCGTCTGGCGCGCCGTCGAGGGCGGCATCGAAGCGACCGCCTACACGCCCTTGTCCGAGGAGAACTGGAACGGTCTCGCGGCTGAGGCTCGCAGGCTGCTGTCATTTCTGGCCGGCCGCGATCCCGAGGTCTACCGTCGCTACAACCACTGGTGGGATAAGCTCCCGGCCGGCGAGACCCGCCTGCTGACCGGCGACTAGGGCATAGCCAGCTACGCGCGCCGGATATCGCCCGGGCACGCGCTGCTATCCAGTCTCACCGCGCTCCTTCGCCGCCAGGTAGCGCTCGAAGTCGGCCAGTGACCGGGCGCCGTGGTCGAGCACGGCGGTGTAAACGTCGTAACTGCTCACCTGCTTGCCGTAGTCGGGCGTGCGCCGCCAGACGTCTTTGAGCGTTAGAATCGCCAGGCGCGTCTCGGGGGTCAGGCGGGTCGGGATCGTCTCCAGGTGACGCATGTCCGGCTGGCGCGTGTCCTCATGGATGAACCAGATGTCCAGCTCCCAGTTCTCGCCCGCCTCGCTCCGGTAATCCACGCCCCAGAAGATGCCGTCCGGGTAGAGCGGGTCGGTGTTCCAGTGACCGGTGTCGTTGCGAAACTGCAGGCCGCGCACGCACGGGTGAGCGGCGAGCTGCGCGCCGAGAGCAAAGATCTCCTGCAGGTCGAGCCGCGGGCAAAGCACCGTCAGGTCGATATCGCGCCAGACCATCAGGCCGAGCGCCGAGCTGCCGACGCGCAGCGGCAGGCCAACTGCCGCCAGCAGCCCGTCCAGCCCGAGGTCCGCCACGACCTCATCCGCCTCGAACTGCAGCGTGTCCTGGCGAGTCAGCAGCTCATCGGGGCTGCGTGGCTCCGGCAAGTGAGAAGATCGTTCAGGCGCCATCCGGAAATTCCCATCTGTGTTGCTCTCGAACACTACAATCGAGCATCAGATATTCGGTAAGAAACACATCGGAGCATCGTACTGGACGGAGCGATGAGCGGCCATGAGCGAGCGGCGCAGGCGGATCGAGGCAGTCGGGGCGCTGGCGGGGCTGGCGGCATCGCTCGTGGCGCTGGCGCTCGCCCCGCTGCTGATGCCGGCTTCGTATGACTGGCGGGCCAACACGATCAGCGAGTCGGGCGTGCAGGGGATCGAGGGCGCCTGGCTGGCTCGGCTCTGAGCGCTCCCATCCCAGCGCGGGGCGAGGTCGAAAGCGAATCAGCCATGATTGAGATCGTCTTCGAGACGCACGCGTGGAGCGAGGATAACGACGCCGGCATCGCGTCTGGCTGGCTGCACGGCAGGCTCTCACCCCGCGGCCGGGAGCTGGCCCGCGAGCTTGGCCGGCGGCGCGCTGACGGCATCATGGCCGTCCTCTGCTCGGATCTACGCCGCGCCGTCGAGACGGCCGAGATCGCCTTCAACGGCTCTGCCATGCCCATCTTCGTGGACTGGCGCCTGCGCGAGTGCAACTACGGCGACCTCAACGGCACGCCCGCCGTCGAGCTGCATTACGACCGCCAGCGCTATCTGGACACCCCGTACCCCAACGGCGAGAGCTGGCGGCAAGCCGTCGCCCGCGCCGGCCGCGTCCTCGACGACCTGCCGCTGTACTGGGAAGGCGGCCGGGTGCTGATCATCGGCCACGTCGCGACCCGCTGGGCGCTCGATCACCTCCTGGGCAGT
>DATGQR010000574.1:0-2962 GCA_035304105.1 Thermomicrobiales bacterium
TGGGCAGGGTTCGCCGCGCCATCTCGGTGGTGAAGAAGCGGACCAGCGCGCATGAGAACACGATCCGCGAATACCAGCTCGACGGGAGCGGGCTGACGGTGGGCCAGCCGCTGACAAAGTTCCACGGCGTGCTGCGCGGCGTGCCGACGATGACGGGGGACGGCGAGGAATTGCTGAAAGACCGGAAGACGTGATTCCGCACCTCTCCGAGCGGGCGATGATCCTGGCGCCGAACGGACGCGACGCGGCCGTCGCCGCCGCCATGCTGGCGGAAGCCGGCGTCAGAACCGAGATATGTGCGGGCCTGGCCGACCTGGTCGCGCATCTGGCGTCGGGGGCGGGCCTCGCCGTCGTCACCGAGGAGGCGGTCAACAGCGCTGACCTGCGGCCGCTGGCGGCGTGGCTCGAGCAGCAGCCGGAATGGTCGGACTTTCCCTTCATCCTGCTGACGCGGCGCGGCGGCGGGCTGGAGCGCAATCCGGGCGCGACACGGCTGCTGAAGACGCTGGGCAACGTCACCTTCATCGAGCGGCCCTTCCATCCGACGACGCTGGTCAGTCTCGCGGAGGCGGCGCTGCGCGGGCGGCGGCGGCAGTATGAGGCGCGCGCGCGGCTGCAGAACCTGCACGAGAGCGAGGAGCGGCTGGCGATGGCGATGCAGTCCGCCAGCCTCGGCGCGTGGTCGATCGACCTGGAGACGCAGACGCTGGCGACCTCGGAGGTGGCCCGCAGGATCTATGGGCGCACGCCGGAAGAGGGGCTGGCCTATGAGGAGCTGCTGGCGGCCGTCCACCCCGCCGACGTCGAGCGGGTGCAGGAGGCGGTGCGGCGAAGCATCAAGAGCGGCGAGGACTACGATCTCGAATACCGCATCCAGTGGCCCGACGGGCGGCTGCGCTGGATCAAGGTCAACGGCCGGGCGATGAGGAACGGCGGGGAGCGCACCAGGATGCTGGTCGGCGTCGTGCTCGACATCACCGAAAGCAAGGAAGCCGAGGACATGCTGCGCGACGCCAATGCCTTGCTGGAGCGCCGCGTGGCCGAGCGGACGGCCGAGCTGAGGCGCTCGCACGACCAGGTGCTGGAGGAGATCAAGCAGCGCGAGGGGGTGGAGGACCAGCTGCGCCAGGCGCAGAAGATGGAGGCCATCGGCCAGCTCACCGGCGGCGTGGCGCACGACTTCAACAACCTGCTGATGGCGGTGCTCAGCAACCTCGAACTGCTGCGCCGGCACGTTCCCGACGACGGGCGTGCGCTGCGCCTCATCGACGGGGCGCTGCAGGGCGCGCGGCGCGGCGCGGCGCTGACGCAGCGCCTGCTGGCCTTCGCGCGGCGCCAGGATCTGAGGACCGGGCCGGCGGACATGGCCGAGCTGATCGACGGCATCGGCCCGCTGCTGGAGCGCTCGCTCGGCCCGGATGTGGAGCTGCGCTTCCGCATGGCGCGGAACCTGCCGCAGGCGCTGGTCGACGCCAACCAGATCGAGCTCGCCCTGCTCAACCTCGTGGTCAATGCGCGCGACGCCATGCCGGAAGGCGGACAGGTGACGATCGAGACGGACTGCGTCGACGCCGACGGGGGCGGCGACCTGCAGCCGGGCAAGTATGTCCGCGTGACGGTGACCGACACCGGCGCCGGCATGGACGCCGAGACGCTGGAGCGCGCCATCGAGCCGTTCTTCTCGACCAAGGAGCTGGGCAAGGGCACCGGGCTCGGCCTGTCGATGATCCACGGGCTTGCGGTGCAGCTCAACGGCGCGCTGCGCCTGAGCAGCACGCCGGGGGAAGGCACGCGCGCGGAGCTGTATTTCCCCGTCGCGCCGGCCGAGGTTGCCCCGGCGCCGCAGGAGGCGGCCGCAGCGCAGCCGTCCCACCCGGTGGCGCGTGCGAAGATCCTGCTGGTCGACGACGACGCGCTGATCGCGATGAGCACGGCCGACATGCTGGAGGATCTCGGCCACGAGGTGATCGAGGCCAACTCAGCGGCGAGCGCGCTGGAGACGCTGAAGACCTGCGGCGGCGTCGACCTCCTGATTACCGACTTCGCCATGCCGGGGATGAACGGCGCACAGCTGGCTGAGGCGGCGCGCGCGCTGGCGCCGGGCCTGCCGATCCTTCTGGCGACGGGATACGCCGAGATGCCCAACGGCGAGGGCACCGAGCTGCCGCGGCTGGGCAAGCCCTACTCGCAGGCGCAGCTCGCGCGCGAGATCGGCAAGCTGCTGGCGGGGGCGGGGTGAGACGGGGGCAGCGGGCGCTCCACATTCCCACATCCTTTCGTTCCGCTTGCGTCAGTCATGACGGAACCTTCCCGATGGTGTAGGATCGCCCGGCAAGCCTGAGGGGAAAGACATGAGGACCGCCGCACTTTCTGTCCTGCTTGTTGCAGGCGCAGCGTTCGCACCCGCCGGCCACGCGCAGGAGGCGCCGACGATGCCGCCTCTGGTGCTCGGACCCAGCTCTCTACCGCCGATGACCAGCCAGCCGGCCAGACCGCCCTGGGATGGCGACGCCTGGCGTCATACCCACCTCGAAGGCTTCGACAGCTTTGCGACCCGCAGCCCCTTCCGGGCCGGGCTGAACGCCCTGCGGGAGCAGAACTTCGCGCGGGCCGAGACGGTCTTTGCGCGCATCGCCCGGCGCTTGCCGAAGCGTGACGACGCCAAGGCCAGCTTCTATCTGGGCGCGACGCGGATGGAGCTGGGCAAGTGGGAGGAGGCGAAGGCCGACCTCGAATTTGCCGCGCAGAAATCTCCCGCGCACCCCGATCCGAAAAGCCGCCTTGGCGTCACCTACGCCCGGCTGGGCGATTTCGCCGGCGCCAGCGCCCAGCGCGCGGAGCTGGTGAAGATGGCCGAGGCCTGCAAGGGCGACTGCGAGCTGGCGCCCTACATCGCCGACGGCATGGCGATGATCGACAAGGCGCTGGCGGAAGAGGCGTTGTAGGGCGGTGTGTTGAAGGG
>DATGQR010000575.1:0-5588 GCA_035304105.1 Thermomicrobiales bacterium
TACATGGCGCCCGGCGCGATCGTCAGGGAGTTGAAGCTGACCGACCCGAGCCCCTACCTCCCGGTCGCCGCCGAAGCGGTCATCGAGTTCCACCTGGTGCCCGGCCAGAACGTGCGCGCCATCACCCAGAGCGCGATCGAGCATTTCAAGTCGCGCCTGCCGGGCGTCAACGTCGAAGTCCTGCTCGTGCGCCCCCCGGTCGTCGGCAAGGCCAACATCGCCGCGCTGCGCGAGACCCATCCACAGGTGCTGGCGACCGTCCCCAGCATCAGCCCGGCCGGCATCATCGAGTCCTTCGGCATCCCGACCGTTGGATACGCCAGCGTCGGGCGCAACCCGGAGAACACCAGCGGCCGCGTCACGCTGGAAGACACGATCAACGGCGCGCGCCTGATCCAGGCGCTGACCCGCCGCATGTCCGCCAACCCTTCCCCGTCGGGGGCGTGAAATTCCGCGCCCCACTCTTGTAGCGAGTATCATCCGAAAATCGTAGGGGTAGCGCTTGTCTCTACCCCTACGAAACCGATCGATTCGGACTGCACTGACGCAGCTTGCTCTCTGCGGTTTCCACGGAGCGACCAGGCACATTGGCTAGTTCCAACATCACCGTCATCATCGTCAACTACAACGGTGGCAATCGGCTACTAGCCCTGCTCGATGCGCTGGATCGGCAGACCGCGCGGCACGAGGTGATCATCGTCGACAACGCCTCGGCGGACGGCTCGGCGCGGGCGGCTCACGCTCAGTTCCCCGGACACCGCTACCTGCCGCTGCGCCGCAATACGGGCTTCGCCCACGCTGTCAACCTGGCCGTCCGCCACGCGGATAGCGAATTGGTCGTGCTGCTCAACCCGGACACGGTGCCGAAGCCCGGCTTCGTCGAGGCCCTCACGGCACCCTTCGACGGCCGCCCCCGGCTGGCCGCCGTCGCAGGTACGCTTGTCTTCGAGCGTAGCCCGGAGATCATCGCCTCTGCCGGGATCGCGCTGCATCGCAACGGGCTGGCAATCGACCGCCTGCTCGGCGAGCCGCTGCGGAACAGCGCGCCACAACCGGTCTTCGGCGCGTCGGGCGGCGCGGCCGCTTTCCGCCGGGCGGCGTTCCTGGAAGCTGGCGGCTTCCCCGAGGTCTTCTTCATGTATCAGGAAGACGTCGACCTGGCCATGCGCCTGCAATTGGCCGGTTGGGACGCGCTCTGGCAGCCGGCCGCGGTCGCCAGCCACGCCTATTCGGCCAGCGCTGGCGAGGGCAGTCCCTTCAAGTCGCGCCTGATCGCCCGCAACCGCATCTGGACGCTCGCCCGCTGCCTGCCGCGCCGCCTCTGGTGGCAGAACTTCCCGGCCATCGCCGCGTACGACGGGCTCGCATTTGGCTACGGGCTGGCCACCGACCGCGCCGCCGCCAGAGGGCGCGCCGAGGCGCTGGCGCGCATCCTGCCGCGCCTCTGCGAGCGCCGCAAGATCGCCCCGGATGACGGCGACGTGGCGCGCCTGGCCGCCTGGCTGGAACCCTCACTCGCGCCGCTGGAGCAGCGTCGATTGCGACGGCTGACGGCCAAACTCGCTGCCGACGGATGAATCCAAGCCCCGAATCAGCAATAATCAGGGCCGAAATCCGACATACACCCCGGCAAAGGACAACCCGTGAATCCACGCCACTCTAACGCACGCCGCCGGTTGGCGGCCGGATTGATCACCGGAGCACTCATCGGCGGCTGGACCGCCTGGCAGGTCCGCAAAGTCCAGGTCAGCGACGCGCCCGGCCAGATGGTCGACTGGGAACGCGTGCGCTCGATTGCGACCTCAATGAACCGCTCGGTGCGCCTCAACGCGCCCTCGCGCGTTCACCTTGACCGCGAGTACCGCGCATTGGTGCGCCAGACGATTCCGCTCATCTCCAGCTACACCGGGATGCGCCTGCCCCATGACCTCGACCAGATCTACGCCTTCGACCGTGTCGACTGGATCGAGGCCAATATCGACGCCTTCAAGATCATGTTCGACCCGATCGAGCGGCTCGGCGGTCAGGGCATGCTGCCCGGCCGGCTGGGCGACCTCTGGAGCGGCATCAACCAGACGGTCCTGAGCGCCGAGATCGGCTTCCTGCTCGGCTACCTGGCGCGCCGCGTGCTCGGCCAGTACGACCTGGCGCTGCTGGGTCGCGAGCCGCTGGCGTCGAGCGGCAAGCTCTACTTCGTGCAGCCCAACATCGCTGGCGTCGAGCGCTCGCTCGGCGTGCCGCCGGTCCAGTTCCGGCTCTGGCTGGCGCTCCACGAGACGACGCATGCCTTCGAGTTCGAGTGCAACCCCTGGGTGCGCGACGCGATGAACGAGATGCTGCAGCGCTACTTCTCGCTGCTCACCGAGGACGTCGAGTACCTCAAGCGCGGCGCCGAGGCACTGCGCATGTTCTGGGAGCGCGCGCGAGCCTCTGCGGCCGAGTCCGGCGCCTGGATCGAGCTGGTGATGAGCCCCGAGCAGCGCCGGCTCTTCGCCGAAATGCAGGCCATGATGGCGGTCATCGAAGGCTACTCGAACCACGTCATGAACGCGGTCGGGCGGCACTTGATGCCCGACTACGAGCTGATTCACCGCCGCTTCGAGCTGCGCCAGAGCCAGCGCTCGCCGGCCGAGCAGCTCTTCGCGCGCCTGACCGGGCTGGACATCAAGCTCGAGCAGTACCGCCTGGGCGAGAGCTTCATCGACCGCGTCGTCGAGCTGCGCGGCCACGACTTCGCCCGGCGCGTCTGGGACCGCCGCGCCAACCTGCCAACGCTCGAAGAGCTGCGCTCGCCCGAGCAGTGGATTCGCCGCATCGACGCACAGGACAGCACCCCGCGGTTGTCGATCGTCGGAGGCAACGGATGACCCTCGACCTGGCGCGCATCGCCGGCCAGATCGCCGCGATGGTCGCCGACCTTCATCCGGACGACCAGCGCGAGCGCTTCGCCGCGCTCGAACACACCTGGGAAACCATCGACGGCGCGGATATCCGCTCCCGCCTCGACGGGGCGAAGCACAGCTTCCTGCTGCCAGCGCCGCAGGACAGTTACAACGAGCGCCACCCGCTGCCGGCCCCTCGCGAGGCTTACTGTGTGGCGGCGACCGACGGCTCCTTTATCCTGCCCAGCCGCCACAACCCGGCGCGCTACTACCTGCTCAACACCGGGCTCGTGCGCCTGGAGTACGGCCCGGAACCCAGGGCGCTGCTCGACAGCGAGCCGATCCTCAAATTCGGCGAGGACGAGCTGATGATCGGCTCGCCGGTCCACCGCATTCCCGTCAACGGCACCAACATCGGTCCCAAACGCGCCGCCGAGGAGTTGCGCGCTGCCGCCAACCTGCTGGCCGACGCGCCCGAGCCGGCGCTCGCGCTCCAGGACGGCACGCTGATCCTCTGGGCGCTGGAGACGCTTCCCGAGCCGGTCGCCGCCTGGACGCTGCCCGGCTTCCTGGAGGCCATGGCCTGGTTCCGCGACTACCAGATTCCACTCGCCAGCTACGTCTCCGCCCCGGGCACCCGCGAGATCGTCAATCTGATGCGGATCGCCATCTGCGACTACCCACCGGCCGGCAAGAAGATCAACTGCGACGAATGCCGCGGCCGCATCCTGAGTGAAGGCCACTCGCCGGCCTGCGACATCATCCCCGAAGTCACCGACCGCTTCTTCTTCGAGTCCATCGAACCGCTGGAGCCCGGCGAGCGCTCGGCCATCTTCCAGAGCACCTCGCAGATTCTCGACCGCTACTGCGCCGACGGCTCGACCGATTTCCGCATCGACTACTTCTACCTGAACGTCGGATTGGAGATCGGGAGGGTCGAGATCCCGCACTGGGTTAGCAAGCAGCCGGAGCTGGTCGACTTCGTCCACTGGGCCGTCTACGACCAGTGCGAGCGCGGCCGGGGCTACCCCGTGGCCTTGCAGGAAGCCCACGAACTGGCCGTCCTCAGCACTGCCGACCGGCTGGTGATGGAGATCGCGATCGAGCGCGAGCTGGCCCGGCATGGCATCGTTCTGACCTACACCGGAAAGGATGGCAGCAAACGTGGTCGCTTCGTCTAACCGCTCGGGCGCGCTGCGCCATGGCGAGGTCATCGAGACCAGCACGGTCGGATTCCTGGCCGAGAGCGACCGGCTCCACCACCTCCCACAGCTCGGCGAGCTGGTCCAGGCGCGCATCGACGACGACCTGACCGCTTACGCTGTCGTCTCCTTCGGCGAGACGAGCGGCATCGACCCCGGCCGCCGGGCCGTGCGCCGCGGCTCGCCAGACAGCGCCGATAACGACGTCTATGCCCGCCACCCGGAGCTGGACCACGTGCTGCGCACCATCTTCCGCACCGCCGCCGTCGGCTACGCCCAGGATGGCCGGATTCGCCACGCCCTGCCGCCGGTCCCGGTCCCGCTGCACTTCGGCGTCCAGCCCTGCGACGAGGATGACGTGCGTGCCTTCTGCGAGCGCACCGACTACCTCGCAAGCCTGCTGGCCTATCGCGGCGAGGTGGCCGCCGAGCAGCTCGTCGCCGCCCACCTGCGCTGGGTCGACGCGACGCTCGACGATGACCATGAGTGGCTGGGCCGCGCCTGCCGCACACTGGCACGTCTGATGAAGCGCGACTATGACCGGCTCGTCATCCTGCTCGAATCCATTGACCCGGACAACAGCTGACGCCGCCCTCGACGCCCTGTGCGAGCGCGCTCGGGCCTGCCGTGCCTGCCGCTCGATGGATGGCCGGCTGCGCATCCTCTCGCGGCTGAACGGGCCGCCCGACGCCCGGGTGATGCTGGTCGGCGAAGCTCCGGGCCGGCTGGGCGCCGCTCGCACCGCCGTGCCCTTCGCCGGCGACGAGTCCGGCCGGCGGCTGGACCAGCTGATCGCCGCGGCCGGCTGGCGGCGCGACGAGCTGTTCATCACCAACGCCGTCCTCTGCAACCCGCTCGACGAAGCCGGCCGCAACCGCCCGCCCCGCTCCGGCGAACTCGCCAACTGCCGCTCCTGGCTCCAGGCCCAGATTGACCTAATCGATCCACATTTGGTGGTCGCCCTTGGCGCGGTAGCCCTGAAGTCGCTGGCCGGAATCGAGCCGCACCCGCTCACCGTCCGCGACAGCGCCAACCCGCCCATCCCCTGGCATGGCCGCCACCTGGCCGCCGCTTACCACCCCTCCGCCCGCGCCGCCATCCACCGCCCCTTCGCCGTCCAGCTCGACGACTTCCGCCGCCTGGGCCAATGGAGCCGCGAGACGGGTCTCAAAGACTAATCGAAACTTGTGGGGGAACCTCTGCACGGCGCAGCCCTACGATGATGAATGAAGTCGGTCACCGTGTTGCGGCCAAATGATCCGCGATGCAGCGCAGCGCCACCGGCCGCTTACCGAAATTTCCAGCAAGAGGATCGGGACCAGGAATTCGCGCCGAATTCCGTTGGGACGTCACCCAGGAGGTACCCGAACGGGTTCCAATGGGCATTGAGGTTTCGCATGAAATGCAGGCGCTCTATCTCGGCGCGTCGCTTCTAGTGGCGGAAATGGCGCTGACCGGTGAACAGCATGGCGATGCCGGCGGCGTCCGCGGCGGCGATCACCTC
>DATGQR010000576.1:0-2567 GCA_035304105.1 Thermomicrobiales bacterium
TGGTGGCGCTGCTCCAGCCGCTCGCGGTGTCGCTCGCCGCGCCATCGCAGCTGGAGCAAGCTGGCGACGGGGTGCTCATCATCAACCGCTTCGAGACCGATCAGCCCCTCATCGCGCTGACGTTCGACGCCGGCTCCGACGTGGGCTACACGGACGACATCCTGGATCTGCTGGCCCGCGAGGGCATCAAGGCCACCTTCGGGATGACCGGCGCCTGGGCCCAGCAATACCCCGAGCTGATCCAGCGTATGCATGCCGAGGGCCACCAGCTCATCAATCACTCCTGGAGCCACCCCTCGTTCCCGCAGCTCTCGCGGGAGGAGCGCATCTCAGAGATCGAGCGCACCGACGCGCTGCTGATCGAGCTGACCGGCGAAACGACCCGCCCTTACTTCCGCCCGCCCTACGGCGAGTACGACGCGGCCACGCTGGACGACTTGGCCGCCCTCGGCTACACGACGATGGTGATGTGGACGGTGGACACGCTCGGCTGGGCGGGGCTCGATGCCGCCGGCATCAACCAGCGCGTCTTCGAGACGGCCGTGCCGGGCGGGATCGTCCTGATGCACGTCGGCGGGCAGTCGCAGGACGCTGCCGCGCTGCCGGGCATGATCGCCGGCCTGCGCGCCCGTGGTTACGACTTCGCCACCGTCCACGATCTGGCCCAGGGCACGGCCGTGGTCGAGCAGCACTTCGCCGAGACCGGCCAATGGGTGCGCGGCAAGTTCCTGCAGTTCTGGCGCGCCTATGGCGGGCTGGACGTCTTCGGCTACCCGCTGACCGGGGAGCTCGAAGAGGACGGCTTGACGGTGCAGTACTTCGAGCGCGCCCGTTTCGAGCTCCACCCGGATGCCTGGCCGGAGCGCTTCGACGTGCTGTTGACGCGCCTCGCGGCCGACATGGTGGCCGATCGAATCGCGCGCGGCGAGGAGCCGTTCCGGCCGATCCGTGCCGAGAGCGACGACTTCTGCAACTTCTACCCGGAGACGGGCCACCGCCTGTGCGGCGCGTTCCGCGAATACTGGGAGTCGCGCGGCGGCCTGGCGATCTACGGCTTCCCGCTCAGCGAGGAGTTCGACGAGCGCAACCCGGACACTGGCGAGGTCTACACCGTCCAGTACTTCGAGCGTGCCCGCTTCGAGTGGCATCCGGAGAATGTGGGGACTGATTACGAAGTCTTGCTGGGCCGTCTGGGCGCCCAGGCGCTGGCCGAGCGTTAGCCGTCGGGCCGCAACGTCAGCGGCGCCAAAGCCCCGCCAGGGCCCTTGCGGGATAGGCGGTCGTCACGCCGTGAGTTGTGGTCGTAGCTTGCTCGTGGTCAGGATTCGCCGCGCCAGAACATGTCGGTGCTGTCGGCGGAGAGCTGGATCGATCCCATGCCGAAGATCGAGGCCACGATGAACTGGTGATTGTAGGTCACGTCGACGGTGAACCAACTCTGGTCGTTCCAGTCGCTCTCGAGGTCCAGTTCGACGGACAGGTTGTCCGCGTCGAGCCCGGTCGTCTTGGTGAGGATATAGGCTTCGATCTGCGCGTTGGTCGGCATGCGGTCCGGCAACGTGGAGCCTGCGCCGCGTACCGTGACGTAGCGCGCGCCCTCCTTCGCCGCGTTGCTGACGGTGTGGAAGGTCCAGAGCAGCCGCCCGCCCTCGATGATCCCGAAGACCAGCAGGAAGAAGAGCGGGGCGAGCAAGGCGAATTCGACGATGTTCTGGCCGGCGCGGGTTTGGCGGAAGCGTCGATACACGGCTTTACCCGATCACTCTCATCGTCACGGTGCGGCTAATTTGGACGCTTTTCGGGATGCCCGGGAACTCGATGAGCGGTTCGAAGTCGTAGCGCACGGTGACGGTGATGCGCTCGTAGCCGTCGGAATCGCTGCCCGGAGTCGGGATGACCTGCGGCGCCTTCCCGAAGATGCTCGGCGTCTCGCGCAGCGCGGCGGCGCGCACCGCGTTGACGTCATGGGCGAACGCGGACGATCGCGAGCCGTAGATCGCGCCAGCGCGGGCGGCGTTGCTCACCTCGATATGGGCGGAATAGGCGCGCGCGAAGTCGACCGTGATGAGCAGCATGAAGATCATCAGTGGCGCGATCAGGGCGAACTCGACCAGTCCCTGGCCGCGCACGCGCGCCCGCCCGGAGCCCGCGCCGCTGTGGTTCTGGAGCTTGCTGATCATCTCCCGGACCCGTTCCACCTCCGTATAGACCCCCGTCGCGGCGCGGTGCCGCGTATGGATTGCCGGGAGTCCCGCATCTCCGAGTCTATGTGTCCCCTTACTTATGGAGCAGATTACATTGGTCATCGTTCTCCACAGTACCGGCCCGGAAGTCTCGTGGCTTCGGTACCTCATTACTCAGCCAGGTAGACCTCGTAGCTGGCCGTCGGCGCGTACGGCAAGTGCCTGATCAGCACATCGGACGTGCCCTTGATCTCAATGGACTTGCCAATGACCATGCCGCTGATCGTCTCGCCATTCGGGTTGCCATGCAGGTATAGGTGTGAGCAGGGTGCGTACAAGACGCCACCCAGGAAGAACTCGCCGTTGCCGCTGGCGTCGTAGGTC
>DATGQR010000577.1:0-6832 GCA_035304105.1 Thermomicrobiales bacterium
TCATGAACTCGACCGGCACGGTCTACGCCAACGGCGTCTTCACCACTGAAGCGCTCTTTGAGAATCCCTACTTTGCCACCGGCCGGCCAATCACCGAAGCCTACTGGGCCTTCGTGAAGGTCGCCGGGACCTACCGCGACGTCCTGATGCAGTGCTTCGAGCGGCGCTGCCTGACCTACACCCCCGGTAACCCGGACGGCTTCGTGGTCGAAGCCGGCAACGTCGGCCAACACTACTACACCTGGCGCTACGAGCAGGCATCCAGCGAGCCGGCGCCGAGCGCTTCCCCAACGGCTACCGCCTCACCGACCGCGACGGCCTCGCCAAGCGCCTCGCCGACGGCTTCTCCAACCGCGACCGAAGCGCCGGTGACCGATTACCGGTACGAGACGGAGTGGGGCGGCACCTATACCTCCACCAAGGCGCTGCAGGGGCCGACCGGCGTCAGCCTCGATCCGGCCGGCAACTACTGGGTGGCGGACACCTACAACGACCGGCTGGTCCGCTTCGACCGGCACGGCATGTTCTTGCAGGCCCTCGGCGGGCCGGGGAGTGGGCCGGGGCAGTTCAACCTGCCGAAGGACATCGCCTTCGACGCAGGCGGGCGCATGTACGTCGCCGACCAAAACAACGACCGGGTGCAAGTCTTCTCGGCGGATGGCAATTTCCTGTTCCAGTGGGGCGGCTACGGCACCGCGAACGGCAAGTTCTATTCCCCGACCTCGATCGCCATCTACAACAACACCGTCTACGTCTCGGACCGCGACAACGACCGCATCCAGATGTTCGATTTGAACGGCACCTACAAAGCGACGATCGGCAGCTCGGGGAGCGGCGCGGGCCAGCTGGATGGGCCGGAGCAGATCACTTTCGACGCCAGCGGCAATCTCTACGTCGTGGACGGCAACAACTCACGCGTCGTGTCCTTCACCAGCACGGGCGATTTCCGCAGCCAGTTCGGCAGCGAGGGCAGCAGCCCGGGTCAATTCAACGACCCACACGGCATCGCGATCGACGCCGAAGGCTACATCTACGTGGGCGACACGCTGAACCACCGCATCCAGATATTCGATGGCGACGGCCAGTTTGTGGCCGAGTGGGGCGTGGAAGGCACCGCGCTCGGCCGACTCCAGCGGCCGATCGGGCTGGAGCTGGACCGCGAGGGCAATCTGCTGGTCGCCGACTTCGCCAACGAGCGCGTCCAGAAATTCACGCGCGACGGCCGGTTCCTCTACGAGATCCGCGACGCCAGCCGCGGCCGTTTCGGCACGCTGATGGACATCGCCGTCGACCAGGACGGCAACGTCCTGACAATCGACGGCCAGAAGGAGATCTACGACTCCGGCTCGGTCTCCCGCTTCACGCCCGCCGGCATCCCGCTCGACGTCCTGAGCCACACGCGGCCGGACCGGGGTCAGTACGACGTGCTGGCCGGGATCGCGGTCAATCTCGAGACGGGCGACATCTACCTGGCCGACCGCATCAGCAACCGCATCCAGCGCTTCTCGTCCACCTGGGAGTACCTCGGCGTATGGGGCTCGACAGGCAGCGGCCCCGGCCAGTTCAACGGACCGACGGCGCTGGCAGTTGACGACGACGGCAACGTCTACGTGGCCGACACGAAGAACAACCGCGTCCAGAAGTTCGACGCCAGCGGCGTCTTCCTGGGCCAGTGGGGCGGTCTCGGCGACGGGAACGGCCAGTTCCAGGAGCCAATGGGCATCGCCATCGCCGGGGAGCGCGTCTACGTCACCGACTACGGGAACGACCGCGTGCAGGTCTTCGACCGCGAGGGCAACTACCTCGGGCAGTTCGGCACGTCGGGGAGCGGCGCTGGCGATCTGGAGGGGCCGGTTGGCATCGCGGTCAGCTTCGACGGCCTCATCCTGGTCGTCGACACCGGCAACAACCGCGTGCAGATCTTCAGCCCGGATGGCCAGGCGCTCGGCGCGTTTGGCTCCGCCGGCAGCGGCCCGGGCCAGTTCAATCTGCCCTACCAGATCGCGGTCGGCCCCGGCGGCGACGTCTACGTGACCGATATCCTCAACGACCGCGTCCAGAAATTCGAGCCCGAGCGCTAATCCCTTCCCTCCATCTCGAGACCGGCTCCGGGAACTTTCCCGGGGCCGGTCGCCGTTTACGCCGCCATCGAAAAACCACGATAGCCGCGGCGGGAATCCCACGATTTCGCCCCGCGAGGCCGGCCCATACGCTGTTGGAGCCGCGCGCTTTCCGCGGCCTCGACAACGTAAGAAACGGGACTGACGGAGGATGCGAATGAGAACCGGAGTCTTCAGTGGGAACAAGACGGCACGCGCTTGGGCTGGCGGCGGCGCGCTGCTCGTGGCGGCGCTGGCGGTACTGACCGTGCTCGGCGCCAGCGCGGCCACGCCGGGCGACGGCTCCTTCCGGCGCACCTGGGAGCGCGCGGACCGGCCCGTTCTCGAGGGCCAGGCCAGCCGCACCTGGATGTGGGGGCCGGAAGCCTTCAGCAACCCGCTCACCGAACCCTACGCCGACGCGCCCGGGAGCCAGCGCAGCGTGCAGTACTTCGACAAGAGCCGCATGGAGGACAACGCCTACCGCGCCGATGGCCCGCCCTGGGACGTCACCAACGGGCTGCTCGTCGTCGAACTCATCACCGGCCATATGCAGACCGGCGACAGCACCTTCGAGCAGCGCGTTCCAGCCGCGGTCAACGTGGCCGGCGACGCCGACGACCCCACCGGCCCGCAGTACGCCACCTTCGCGAAGCTGCTCGACGCGCCGCCGGCCGCGGTCGGCATGGCGCTCACCGCGCGAGTGGACCGGGCCGGCAATATCAGCGACGATCCCGGCCTAACAGGCCAGGGTGTGAGCGTGGCGCTGGTCGATGAGGTCACCAACCACGCGATCGCCGCGCCATTCTGGGACTTCATGACCTCGAGCGGGACGGTCTACGTGGACGGGCAGCTCGTGAGCGAGCCGCTCTTCGAGAACCCCTACTTCGCGACGGGCCGGCCAGTTACCGAAGCCTACTGGGCGAGCGTCAAGGTGGCGGGCACCTATCGCGACGTCCTGATGCAATGCTTCGAGCGGCGCTGCCTGACCTACACACCGGGGAATCCCGCGGGCTTCGTGGTCGAAGCCGGCAATGTTGGGCGGCATTACTACGAGTGGCGCTACGGGCAGCGGCCGGACGACGAACCGCCGGCCCCGACGGCTTCGCCGACCGCCTCGCCGACGGCCAGCCCCACCGTATCCCCGACTGCGACAGCGTCACCCACGGTGACCGAGACGCCCTACCCCGAATATGAGTTCGCGAGCCAGTGGGGCAAGCCCTTCAGCCCGTTCAGCCGGCTCAAGGATCCGGTGGGCGCGGCCGTGGATGCCGCCGGCCACCTCTGGGTGACGGACACCCACAACCACCGCCTGCTCGAGTACGACGAGCACGGCGTCTTCATCCGCGCGCTGGGCAGCGAGGGCAGCAGCGAGGGGCAGTTCAAGTTCCCGGTCGACGCCGCGGTCGGCGCGGACGGGTGCCTCTACGTCACCGAACACGGCAACCACCGCGTGCAGGTCTTTGGACCGGACGGCACATTCCTGAAGCAGTGGGGCAAGCTGGGGACCGGTAATGGCGAGTTCGACGCGCCGACCGGGATCACGATCAGCGGTCAGCGCGTCTACGTCGTCGACCTGAACAACGGCCGCGCTCAAATCTTCAACCTGGAGGGCGTCTACCAGGGGCAGTTCGGGTCCGGGATCTTCGAACGCCCATCACATCTGGCGGTCGCGCCGGACGGGCTTATCTACGTCACCGACTACGCCAAGCACGTCATCTGGGAATTCAACGCCGACACCAGCTACCGCGGCATGTTCGGCGGCGAGGGCGCGGGCACCCGCCAGTTCAAGCAACCCGCCGGCATCGAGATCGACGCGGCGGGCAACATCTACATCGCCGAGCGCGGCAACGACCGCGTGCAGGTGCTCAACCCGAACACCAGCTACAAGACTCAGTGGGGCACGCAGGGCTTCGGCTTGGGCCAGTTCTTCGCGCCGCGCGGCCTGGCGCTGGATGGCAAGGGCCACCTGTACGTCGCCGACTACGGCAACAGCCGCTTCCAGAAGTTCACGACCGAGGGCGAGTTCCTGTACGAGATCCGCGACGCCAGCCGCGCCCAGTTCGGGACCGTCCTGGCGATCGCCCTCGACCAGAACGGCAACCTGCTGACGATCGACAACCTCAAGGAGAACTATGACTCCGGCTCCGTCTCGCGCTTCACGCCCGAGGGCATCCCGCTCGACGTGCTCAGCGTGACACGCCCCGAGCGCGGCCAGTACGACATCCTGGCCGGCGTCGCGGTCAACCGGGAGAGCGGCGACATCTACCTGATCGACCGCATCAGCAACCGCGTCCAGCGCTTCTCGTCTACCTGGCAGCATCTGGGGTCGTGGGGCAAGACTGGCGCGCAGCCGAACGAGTTCAGCGGACCAACCGCGATCACGGTCGACGCCGACGGCAATGTCTACGTCGTGGACGCCGGCAACAGCCGCGTCCAGAAATTCGACGCCACCGGCGTGTACCTCGACGAGTGGGGCAGCCCCGGCGCTGGCGAGGGTCAGTTCCAGCAACCAGCCGGCATCGTCGTCTTCGGCGAGCGCGTCTACGTCACTGACTCCGGCAATGACCGCGTGCAGGTCTTTGACCGCCAGGGCAACTACCTGGCACAGTGGGGCGTGGCCGGGAGCGAGCCGGGGCAATTCGATGAACCGACCGGCATCGCCGCCGGCCCGGACGGTAGCGTGTTCGTGGTCGACTCCGGCAACGACCGCGTGCAAATCTTCAGTCCGGACGGCAAGCTGCTGCGCGTCTTCGGGTCGACCGGCAGCGGCCCCGGCCAGCTCGACCTGCCCTACGGCATCGCCGTGGACGCGAACGGCTACGCCTACGTGACCGACATCGTCAACGACCGCGTCCAGAAGTTCAAGCCGGTGACGGGAACCGCCCTGGGCGGATAGTCTTGATCCGCACATGACAATCCGCCCGGCCGGGCCCATCTCCGCGCAAATGCGGGATGCGCCCGGCGGGCGCATCCCCCGGCCGCGCCCAGGAACCGCACCTGCCCGACATCGTAGGGGTGGAGACAAGCTCCACCCCTACGAAAGTCGAACGCGCGGGCCTCCTCCGGGCAATCGGGCATCGCGAAGTAACGACGGGATGATGCAGGTTGCCAGTTCGATCGTGGAGAGGGCCATCGTGGAAACACGATGGTCGATCTGCCTGGAGGCTCGATTCTCGGGCGGCTGCCCATTCCCTACCCTGTAAGTGTCAGCGGGGTCAACGCCCCCGCTGCGGGACATCGAACGAGAACCGACGAGCAGGACGAGAGAGCGAGAGCCTCGATGGAAGCGAAGACCGGTGCGATGATCAGTCTGATCGACGCCAACGAGCTCGACGACGAGCAGTTCGACGATCTGATCACCAGCATCAATCCCCGCGGATCCTGCTTCCCGGCCTTCGGCTTCCTGGTAGTTCTCGCGCTGACGATCGCCATGCTCGCCTGATCTCCGTTCACTGCCTCCCCACTCTCCCTCCCTATCCGCCAGAGCGGGGACCCGAATCGATTCGGGTCCCCGCTCACCTTTTTGTGGGCCGCACGCCAGCGCGCAGGGCATGTGCGGCCAGCTTTCCCGCATTTCCCCGTCAACAGCGTAGCTGCGGGGCGTGCCGTCGGTCATAGCGAGGTAGAGCAGCCCTTCCGGACCAACGGCGCCTGATGGGGGCGTCGATCTCGATCGGGTAGCGCTCGGCGTCGATACTTCCGGGGCTGAAGGTGGCGGTCTGTCGCGCTGGGCGGTCGAGCACGGCCACCTCGCTTCCCGGCAGCAGAGCAATGCCTGAGGTCGGCAGCGTGGTGTCCTGGCCTGTGTTGCTTCTCGTAGCGATACGCCCACGCACCGCCGCGTGGTTCGAAACCGAGCGCCGCCGGGTCGGCTAGCAGCGCTCCACTACACTTGGGGAGCATTCGCGATGGGAGGCGAGACGATGACGGTGAACGGGCGGAACTGGGACTTCATCATCGTCGGCGGCGGCGCGGCCGGCTGCGTGCTGGCGGCGCGCCTGAGCGAGGACGCGGACACTACCGTGCTGCTGATCGAGGCGGGGCCCGACTACGGCGAGCGGCGCGAGGACTGGCCGGCCGAGATCCTCAACCCGGCCTACCTCTGGGAGGAGTCCCACCCCTGGGGGTACTACAACGCCCCCGGCCCGACCGGCTATCAGGTGCACCTGCCGCGCGGGAAGGTGCTCGGCGGCTCGTCGACGATCAACGCCTGCGTCTGGTTGCGTGGCTCGGCCAGCGACTACGACCAGTGGGCCGCGTGGGGCAACCGCGGCTGGGGCTTCGACAATCTGCTGCCGGCCTTCAAGCGCGCCGAGGCCGACCCGCTGGCCGCCGAGAACGATCTGCACGGCGCCGACGGCCCGGTACCAGTCGAGCGCGTGCCGGACGAGCAGATGACGCCGCTGGAGCATGCCACCTTCGAGTCGGTCGAGGAGCTGGGCTTCCCGCGCATCCCCGACATGAACGGAAGCCGCAGCCAGAGCCCGGGCGTCGGCCAGGTACCGCGCAACGTCGCCGAAGGCGTGCGCATGAGCGGCGTCTTCACCTACCTCGCCCCGGCCCGGAACCGGCCCAACCTGGAGATCCTGACCGACGCGTTGACCGACCGCGTCTTGCTGGATGGGCGGCGCGCGACCGGCGTGCGACTGGCGGACGGCCGCGAGTTCCGGGGCGGTGAGGTGATCCTGGCCGCCGGGGCCTACGGCTCGCCGGCGATCCTCATGCGCTCC
>DATGQR010000578.1:0-2288 GCA_035304105.1 Thermomicrobiales bacterium
ACCCCGCGAGGGCGACCTGCTGGAACTGACCCGCGGCCAGGAGACCGAACTTCCGCAGGCGCTGAAGTGGCAGGTCGCCCGCGCCGACGAGGATTACGACGCAGCCCTCGTCGAGGCGCGGCGCATCACCGTGGATACGACCCGGATTGCCTCGGAAAGCTTCCCGATGGCGGTGCCGCCCGAGGAAGCCGAGCGGCGCTGCCGCCGCGCGCTGATGGAGGCGTGGGTCGGCCGCGAGACGGCGGCGTTCCGTCTGCCGCCGTCGCGCTTGGCGCTCGATCCGACCGATGCGATCCGGCTGGCGCATGACGGGCGGCTGGTCGATCTGCGGCTCGTCTCCATCGCCGACGCCGAGGCGCGCGGGATCGAGGCGGTGTGCCAGGACCGGGCGACCTACGACCTGCCGCCCGGCGATCCCCGCGCGGCCTCGCTGACGCGGGCCGTGGTGTTCGGCGCGCCAGACGCGGTGCTGATGGACCTGCCGCAGCTGACCGAGGACCAGCCCGCGCATCGGCCGCTGGTCGCCGCGCACGCGGTTCCCTGGCCGGGTGAGATGGCGGTGTTCCGCAGCCCCTCGACCGATGGCTTTGAGCTGCTGACCACGTTCGGCAGCCGCGCCCGGATCGGGGCTCTGGTCTCGGACTTTTACGCGGGGCCGACGTCGCGCTTCGACCTCGGCAATGCGCTGGTGGTCGATCTGCTGACCGGAACGCTGGAGAGCGTGACCGACCTGACGCTGTTCGGCGGCGCCAACGCGCTGGCAGTGGAAAGTGCCACTGGCCAGTGGGAGATCGTGCAGGCAGGCGCGGCGGACCTGCTCGCGCCCGGCCGGTATCGCTTGACCCGGCTCCTGCGCGGCCAGCGCGGCACCGAGGGCGCCATGGGCACCCCGGCTCCGGCAGGTGCGCGGGTCGTCGTGCTGGATACCGCGCTGGCGTCATTGCCGATTGCCGAGGCCGATCTCGGGCTTCCGTGGAACTGGCGCATCGGTCCCGCAAGCCGCCCGGTCAGCGACGAGACCTATGTGGCGCAGACCTTCGCGCCCGAGGGCGTCGGGCTGCGGCCGTTTTCTGTCGTCCATGTCGAACAGCCGTGGCGCATGCCGCGTGCGCCCGGCGACCTGACGATCCGCTGGACACGCCGGTCCCGAGCCCTCGCGGCCGACAGCTGGGGCGGGCTTGAGGTGCCTCTCACCGAGGAACTGGAAGCCTACGAGGTGGAGATCCTCGACGGCGCTGCCGTGAAGCGGGTGCTGAGCACGTCCACGACCAGCGCGCTCTACACCTCGGCCCAGCAGATCGCCGACTGGGGCGCGCCGCTCGCCCCCGGCGACACGCTCGACATCCGCATCTTCCAGCTCTCCGCCCTCGTGGGGCGGGGCGCGCCCAAGACCGTCACGCTGGTACTCTGAAGGCCATACCATGTCCGACGCCACGACCCATCTCCTGCTGCCCTACATTCTGGCGGCGCAGGCCCAGAAGCACGTCACCCACAATGAGGCGCTGCGGATCCTCGACGGGCTCGTGCAGCTCTCGGTTCTCGACCGGGACCTGACCGAGCCTCCCGGAAGCCCCGCCGACGGCGACCGATACATCGTCGCCTCCGGCGCGACGGGCGACTGGGCGGGCTGGGACCTGAACGTCGCGCTCTGGACCGACGGCGCCTGGCTGCGCCTGCCGCCACGCACCGGCTGGCGGGCATGGGTCGAGGACGAGGGCCTGCTGCTGGTCTATGACGGCGCGAGCTGGATCGGGACCACCCCGGACGTGCTGCAGAACATGGCCCTGCTCGGGCTGGGCACGACGGCGGATGCCTCGAACCCGTTCTCGGCAAAGGTGAACGCCGCGCTCTGGACGGCGAAGACCGTGGCCGAGGGCGGCACGGGCGACCTCTTCTACACGATGAACAAGGAGGCCGCGGGCGATGACCTCGGGCTGACGCTCCAGACCGGCTTTTCTACCCGCGCGCTGGTCGGCCTCTTCGGCTCCGACCGCTTCCGGCTCGCGGTCTCGGCCGACGGCAGCACGTTCTTTGACGGGCTCAGCGTCGACAACGCCACCGGCATCGTCGATCAGCCCCGGCTGCCGCGCTTCAAGGCGTACACGAACTACGACAATTACGTCGGCGTCGGGACATGGACGAAGATCGGCCTGAACAACACCGACGACAACGACCAGGGCGTGTTTGACGCCGCGAACAATTGGTTCGTGGCGCCGGTGGATGGCACCTACCTCTTCGGCGCGACGCTGCTCTACAAGATCAACGCCAGCGCCACGGCCCGCATGCGC
>DATGQR010000579.1:0-4012 GCA_035304105.1 Thermomicrobiales bacterium
AGGCTCAAGGCGAGCTCGCGGGCGTCGAGGCGTCCATCGAGCGGCTTGGCGCCGCCAGCCCCGCCGCGACCGAGGACGGCGTCGCGCGTGACGCCCGGCGCCTGCGCATGCAGATCGATGAGCTGCGCGAGACCTGGACCCGGCTGCAAGCCACCCGGCGGATGACTGAGGTCTACGAGCAGACAGTGGCTCGTCAGCACATCCCGCGTGAACCGGTGTTTCTCGGCCTGCTGGCGGCCGGAGCGCTGGTGCCGCTGGCCATCGGCCTGATCATCGGCCAGCCGGTCGTCGTCGCGATCGGCGTTGGCTCGGCGCTGCTCGGGGCGCTCATGCTGGTGCTGGCGGTCATCGCGCGCTCGCGCTTCGACACTGCCCAGGCCCAGGCGCGATTCCAGCTTGAGATTACCCAGCGCGATGCCGAAACGCGCTATGTCCACGCCGCGCTGGTCGCTGGCATCGATGCCGAGGACGTCCACGCCGGGATCGAGCGTCTGACCACTGAGCTGGCCGGGCTGGAAGCGGCGCGGAACACCCGCGATGAGTTGCGCGCCCTGGAGGCCGAGCGCGCGTTCCTGCGCGCCCGGCTGAAGCGAGCGGCCGCCGAGCTGGGGGCGGCCGAGTCCGCGCTTGATGAGGCCCGCGCCGCCTGGCCGCTGCTGGCGGGGGAGCTGGGCATCGCGGCGGGGCAGGATCTCGCGACGGCGCGAGCCGCTATCGAGCAGGCTCGCGACCAGCTGCTGGTCGAGCGCGGCCGGCTGGACGAGCGCATCGAGCAATGCGAGGCTGATCGGCAGTATGATGACCAGCGCCTGCGCCGGGAGACATTGCTGGCGGCGTTGCGCGAGCGCGCTGGAGAATGGACCGGCGGCCTGGCCGTCGATCGGCTGCGCCGGGATGCGCCCAGCGGCGCCGAGAACGGCGGCCGGCCGGTCGCGCTTCGGAAGGCCAGCGCGGTCCTTGAGGCGATGACGTTTGGCGCCTATCACCGCCTGGAGCGCGCTGGCGGCTCCGGTGAGTTGCTCGCGGTCGCCCGCGACGGCAGCCGCACGCCGGTCGACCGGCTTAGTCGCGGCGCTCGCGAACAGGCGTACCTGGCGCTGCGCATCGGGCTGATTCAGGCGGTCGGCGCTCAGGTCCGGCCGCTGCCGGTGCTGATCGACGACGTGCTGGCCAACTTCGACCCGGAGCGGGCGACTGAGGCGCTGCGCGTGCTCGGGAAGCTGGCTGGCGCCCACCAGATCCTGCTCTTTACCTGTCATCCGGTGACGGCGGCGCTGGCGCGCTTCGTGGACCCGGCCGCCGGGGCGCTCGCGCTCGGCGCGCGTCGCGTCGCTGGTCTCGATCCGGTGTGGCTCGAAAACGACTAAAGAGCGCTCGATCTGCTACTTTTCCCCCATCAGTTCCAGATACGGCGCGAGCGGCAATCAGCCGGCACGCCGCCACGATGTGTGCGAAGGAATCCAATGTCGAGCTACAGGTGGCAATCGCTCCGCGGCCTCGAGCGCTGGGCTTTCGATGACTGCACGGGACCGCATCGCCGGTCAAGCGCGGATGGTGGTCGCGCATGCCCGTAAGTGACATGACGCTGGCCACGATCATCTTTCTGGTCACCTACGGGATCATTGTCAGCGAAAGGCTGGACCGTACCAAGGCCGCCGCGGTCGGCGCGCTCCTGATGATCCTCACCGGCGTGATCGACCAGCACAACGCGATCGAGGCGATCGACTTCAACACGCTGGGCCTGCTGATCGGCATGATGATGCTGGTCGCCATCGTCCGGCGCACCGGCATCTTCGAGCATATCGGCTTCCAGGTCGCCCGCTGGACGGGCGGGCGCGTCGTCCCGATGATGCTGATGCTGGCGACGATCACGGCGGTGCTCTCCGCTTTCCTCGACAATGTGACGACGATCCTGCTGATCGTCCCGGTGACGATTGCCCTGGCCAACCTGCTGGGCCTGCCGGCCAAGCCGTTCCTGCTCACCCAGATCATCGCCAGCAACATTGGCGGCGCGGCCACGCTGATCGGTGACCCGCCGAACATTCTGATCGGCAGCGCGACCGGTCTCACCTTCGTCGATTTCCTGGTCAATATGTCGCCGATCGTTCTCATCAACCTCGGGCTGGCGCTCGCGATCTGGGCGCTGCGCTTCCGGCGCATGGCGCAGCCCAACGAAGACCTGCGCACCGAGGTGATCGCGGCGGCCACGACGGCCCGCATCACCGACTACTCGCTGCTGCGCAAGTCGGGGATCGTCCTGGCCTTGACGATGGTCGGATTCCTGCTGCATGGCGCGTTGCATCTGGAGGCGGCGACCGTGGCGCTGGCTGGCGCCGTGGCGCTGCTGCTGATCAGCCGGATCGACATTCACCACGTGGTGAACGAGATCGAGTGGCCGACGATCTTCTTCTTCGCCGGCCTTTTCGTGCTCGTCGGCGGCGTCGAGCATGTCGGGCTGCTGGACCGGATCGCCAGCGAGGTGGTCGAGATCACCGGCGGCAACGTCGTCTTGACCGTTCTCGCCCTGCTCTGGCTGGCCGGGCTCCTCTCGATGGTGGTCGACAACATCCCGGCTATCACGACATTGATCCCGCTCACCATCGCGGTTGCGCGCGGGATCTTCCCGGAACTCGCCGACCTGCCGGTGGAGGAGTTCGTGCTGCACCCCGAGATCGTCCCATTCTGGTGGGCGATGGCGCTGGGCGCTGACCTGGGGGGCAACGGCACGCTAGTGGGAGCCTCGGCCAACGTCGTCGGCGCCGGCATCTCCGAGCGGCACGGCGAGCCGATCAGCTTCATCGAGTTCTCACGTGAGGGCATGCCGATCACCCTCCTGACGCTGGTCGTCAGCAGCATCTGGGTCTACTTCTTCTACCTGCTCTGACCCGCCGGTCAGTCCCCGGATAGAGCGGCTTCCTGCCCCAGACCCGCCAGCACCCAGCGCGGCTCATCATGGTGCTCGATCAGCCTGTGGTCGCGCAGCTCCCAGACCTTGCCGCCGGAGCGCTCGATGAACCAGCGGTCGTGGGAGACGGCGATGACCGGGCCGGGGTAGGCCCGCAGCGCGCGCTCGAACTCCTCCAGCACATCCAGGCTGAGGTGGTTGGTGGGCTCGTCGATCACCAGCAGGTTGTGGCCGCCGGCGATCATCCTGGCGATCTGCAGCTTGCGGCGCTGGCCCATGCTCAGCTCGCGCACGCGCTTGTCGAGATCCTGCAGCTGGAACAGGCCGTGGCGCAGCAGGTCGCTGATCAGGTTGTGCTCGTACTCGACCTGGCCCTCGCGGTAGACCTCCAGCACTGTCCAGTCCTCGGGCAGATCCCGGGCGTGCTGGTCGAGATAGGCGATGTCGGCGGCCGGCGCCAGCGCCACCTCGCCAGCGTCTGGCTCCAGCCGCCCGCAGATGATCTCCAGCAGCGTCGTCTTGCCGGCCCCGTTCGGCCCGATGATGACGGCCGTCTCGCCGCGCCGCAGGGTGAAGTCGACATCCTCAAGCACCCGGGTATCGCCGTAGGCGTGCGAGACGCCGCGCAGCCGCACGACCTCGTCCGACAGCAGGCGCTCCTCGCCCAGTTCGGTCTTGATCTCGATGCGCTCCGGTGGGCGGGGCAGCGGGTCGGCCTCCAGTCGCCGTAGCCGCTCGCGCAGCCAGCCGATCGTCTTGCCGGCGGTTGCCTCGGCGCGCTGGCCCTGGGCGTGGTAGATGAACTTATCCCCATCCCGGCGGGGTGGCGGCTTGCGGTCCAGGCCGGCGCGCGTCTCCTTGATTGCCCGGCGCAGCTCGTTGATCTCGATCTGCTGGGCCTCGTAGGCCGCCTCGTACGCTTCGATCTCGCGCTCGCGCTGGGCGCGGTAGTCGTCGTAGTTGCCGGGATAGGCGCGCAGCTTGTGATCGTGCTCGTCGATTGCCAGGATGCGGGTGACGCTGCGGTTGAGGAAGTGCCGGTCGTGCGAGACGGCCAGCACGCCGCCGCGATACTCCGCCAGGTAGTCGCCCAGCCACTCGATGCTG
>DATGQR010000580.1:0-2796 GCA_035304105.1 Thermomicrobiales bacterium
CTGCGCGCCGCCGGCCCAGGCAAGTTCAAGTTGCTGCGGCAGTTCGCCTATATCGACCGCAAGTACCAGCACGAGCCGTTCGTCGTGCCACGCGATCTGATCAACTGGCGCACCGACCTGGCGTCCATCCCGCGCTATTTCACCTGGCTGATCCCGGGCCTTGGCGAGCACCTGCCGGCCGTGCTGCTTCACGACGGCCTGGTGGTCGACCGTGGCGCGCCCCGCGAACATATCGGGCCGGAAGTCGCGCGCGAGGAGGCCGACCGCATCCTGCGCGATGCCATGCTCGAACTGGGCACGCCCCTGATTCGCCGCTGGCTGATCTGGACGGCGGTCGTGATGGCGACCGCCTGGCTGGATATTGAGAATCGCTGGCTCTGGCGCGCGCGCTGGCTGGCGACTGTGGCGATCATCGGGACGCTCGGCACGATCGCGACGCTGGATCTATTCGGCATCTTGAATGTGCTGCCCTGGATGGGGCATCAGGCCTGGTGGCGGGAGTTACTGCTGGGGGGCGCCTTCGCGGTCGTGATCCCGTTCGGCCTGGCGCTGCTCTGGGGACGCCTCTGGATCGCCGCGGCGATTTTCAGCATCGCCTTTGCCCTGCTCATCCATGTGACGCTCATCATCGCCCTGCTCTATGGGTTCTACTGGGGCCTGGAAAAGATGCTGAAGCCGCTCGACCCGGCTCAGCGGGTGGTGCCAGGCGTCGAGGCCGGGCCGGCGCCGATATCGCATCGCGTCGATAGCGGCTTCGCTGACAGCGCCTAGGGCTGGCCCGCGACGCCGGCCCGCCGGGCGGCCCAGGCGCCGAGGAGATCGATATAACCGGCGGCCAGCTCGCCGCGCTCGTCGCGCATGCGGTGATTCGCGCCGGGGAAGACGATGACGGTCGCATCGGGGTTGTCGCTCAACGCCGTACCGACCTCTTCCGCGCCCCGCCAGGCTGGCAGCAGTGGATCGCGCCCTCCGAAAATCGCCAGGAAGGGGCAGCGTACGCCAGCGAGCGCCTCCAGCGGGTCGAAGTGTTCCCGGGCGAAGATCTGAGCCAAATTCCAGTCGCGCTCGTCGGCGATATCGAAGTAGCCGTACCAGGGCTGCGCGCGGGCCTCTGCGAGCCAGTCGCGCTCGATGGTGGCGAAATCGTCGCCGCGCAGGGCGGCCTCGTGCGCTCGGCGCAGGAATGCCAGGGCATGTTCGATGTTGTCTTCCGAGTGCCCCTCGGCGCGCATGGTGTGCTCGCAGCCGTAGAGGTTCTGCTCTTCCAGGGTTAGTGACGGGCCGGAGCTAGTGATCGCGAAGACCAGGTCGGACACGCGACCGGCCAGCATCTGGACCAGCCAGCCGCCCTGGCTGTGGCCGAAGATGCCCAGCCTCCGCCGGTCGATCTCCGGCAGGCCGCGCAGGAGGTCGAGTGCCGCGACTGCCTGCGCGGCGCGCTCTTCCAGCCCGTAGTCGCGCCAGTCGCCCTCCGACTGGCCGGTGCCGGGTTTGTCGAACGAGTAGACGGCCAGGCCGCGCGCGATGAGCTCGGCCTTCAGCGGCGGGAAGTAGTCGTCATTGTCGCGGTCCGAAGGGCCCGAGCCCTGGAGCATCAGGACCGCCGGATGCGGCGGCTCGCAGGCGGGGAGATGGAGCCCACCGGCAAGGCGCAGGCCACGCCATTCAAACCCGACTTCAAGATGGCTCGGCGTCACCTAGCACGACCAATCGGCTGTCGCGCTCAAAGACGCGTGAAGAGGTCCGGATAGTCGACGACCAGGCCGTCGCGGTCGACGCCGATCTCCGCGGAGAACTCGCTGCCGTCCAGGCTCTCAAAGCGGTAGTAGTCAAAGTCCCCACTCGATTCCAGGCGCGTGTAGCGCTGGCGGACGCGGCTGAGGGTGAGTTCTGGGACGGACAGGTAGGCCACGTCGATCTCGGCCGACTGCCCTGGTTCCAGCCCGAGGCGCCTGATCGGCAGCGTGTTGGTGAAGGGCGTGATCGTGATGTCGATGTCGACGCAGCCCGCGAGGTCCGGCAGGTTCTCGAAGCCGTCAGAGTGCCAGGCGCCGTCCGCGTCGCGGCTCAGCTCGCAATCGGGCAGGCGCTCTTCGGCGATGTCGAGGAACGGCTGGTGCGTCCAGAGATGCCGGAAGTTCCAGCCCGCGTCCAGCTCTACCCTGTAGTGGAACCGAAACGGCTCGCTGTCGATCGAGGCCATCACCAGGCCATCGGCGAGCCAGCCGCCGGGGCGCTGGACGAGGTACAGGTGCTCCTTGCCCGGCCATGCCAGCGATCTCCAGAGGGCGTTGATGGCAGTCATCCGCTGAGAGATCCTTTCAACTCCCGTGCCTACCCCCGGGGAGACCCCGATAGCCGTTGCCAACCCGTTGGGAGAGCGCGCCGATCATAGCGCGAAAACGCCCTGGCGCGGAAATCTCGCCCTCTGCTGAGGGACAAGCCGGCGCCTCGAGGCCGGTCTTAGATATCCGGCGTCAGCGTGTGCCAGTCGGTGACCGACTGGTAGGCGTTGGCGATCGCGATCAGCGTGTTCTCGCTGCCGGTTCGCCCGGTGATGCACAGCGACGTCGGCAGGCCGCGCTCTCCGAAGCCGTTCATCACGGCGATACCCGGCACCCCGGTCAGGTTGACGGCCGAGCCGAAAGTGCGCCGCCGGCGGCTGGAGTCGAAGGAAGCGAAATGGACGTCGATCGGCGGGGCCACGTTCGGCATTGTCGGCGTCAGCAGGGCGTCGTAGCGGCTGAGCAGGGCATCCCAATCGCGGCACATCTTGGCGCGCAGCCGCATCGCCCG
>DATGQR010000581.1:0-3439 GCA_035304105.1 Thermomicrobiales bacterium
TGATCAGCGGGCGGCTGCAAGTGGGCGACGAGGACTTCGCGCAGCATGCCCCCGCGCAGGTCAACGTGGCCGGCGATCAGGGCGTGCCGGGCGTCACCTACGCCGAGCTGGCGAGCCTGCTCTCGGCTCCCGCCGCCCCCGACGGCGCCACGCTGACGGCGCGCCTGGATGCGAACGGCACTGTCAGCGACGCCCCCTCGCTGGCCGGCTATGGCGTGACGGCGGCCTACCGGGTGACGGTGCCGGGCATCGATCACCAGGTGGCCAGTCCCTTCTGGGCGTTCATGAACGCCAGTGGGCTGGTGTACGAGGCTGGCGGCTATGGGACGGCGGCGCTGTTCGAGAGCCCGTTCTATGCGACCGGCTACCCGTTGACGGAAGCGTACTGGTCGACGGTGACGGTGGGTGGCGTGGCGCAGGATGTGCTGCTGCAGTGTTTCGAGCGGCGTTGCCTGACGTACACGCCGGGCAATCCTGAGGGCTGGCAGGTGGAGGCGGGCAATGTGGGTCAGCACTACTACCAGTGGCGCTACGAGCAGATCGACGACGATCCAACCGCTTCGCCGCCGACTCCCACCGAGCCGGACGACGGCGCTCCGCCGGCCAGCCCGACACCCACCGAACCAGGCGACGATCCGGTGCAGACCCCGGAGGCGGCGTTTTCCTATCTCGGCCAGTGGGGCAGCCCTATCGACGAGAACACCGAGTTCCGAGAACCGAGTGCAGTCGCCGTTGGGCCGGACGGCTCGATCTACGTCACCGAGTACGACAACTTCCGGGTGCAGAAGTTCTCGCCGCGCGGCGTGCTGCTCGCCAGCTGGGGCGATGAGCAGAGCCTGGGCATTCCCGAGGCGGTCGCCGTCGACGATGACGGCAACGTCTATGTCGCCGCCGATGACGGCCCGGTGCTCAAGTTCGACGGGAACGGCCGCTATCTCGGAGAGATCGGCCGGCCGGCCGACTTCCTCTACCCGGCGAGCATCGCCTTCGACAGTCTGGGTAACATCTACGTGCTCGACACGGATGCCGGCCAGATCCTGAAATTCGACCCGTCCGGAACGCTCATCGACCGGCTGGCCAGCGCCGGTTCGGGCCCCGAGCAGATAGACAGGCCGCGCGCGCTGGCGATTGACAACCAGGACGTCATCTATGTGACCGACGCCTTCAACGCGCGCGTGCAGAAGTACGCGACCGACGGCACCCACCTCGGCGGCTGGGAGGGCAACCCGACCCCGTTCGTCTCACCCTACGGCATCGTCGTGAGCGACAGCGGTATCGTCTACGTCTCCGATGGCGCTGCGGACCGCATCTTCGCCTATGACACTAACGGCACGTTCCTCGGCTCCGTGGGCGCGACCGGCAGCGACCCGCTCGAATTTCAGACCCCCCAGCACCTGGCGCTCGACCGGCAGGGCAACCTCTTCGTGGCCGACATGCTCAACAACCGCATCCAGAAGCTTGGCCCGACCGGAGTCTTCCTCGATGCCTGGGGTGATGGCCACCGTGGGCGCATCTCTGACTTCGCCATGGCCATGACGATCGACGGCAACGGCAACGTCTTTATCGCCGACTTCCGCATCAATCGGATGCAGGTCTTCGGCCCCGATGGCGAATTCCGGCGAATGATGGACGAGCACACGACTGATCTGTACCTGGAAAGTGTCAGGGACATCACGATCGGGCCGGACGGCTATCTCTACATCGCGCGCTCAGACAGCGGCAACATCGCCAAGTACGAGCGCGATGGCACGCACGTGATCGATTGGTACAACGGGGTCGTCGAACCGATGGGGATCGCCGTTCACCAGAACGGCAACATCTACGTCACGGACATCTACGACCACCAGGTGAAGGTCTTCGACCAGAGCGGCGCGTTGATCGACTCCTGGGGCAGCCCTGGCGATGGTGACGGCCAGTTCAACCAGCCGCACGGCATCGCGATCTACCAGGACACGGTCTACGTCGTCGACCGCGAGAATCACCGCATCCAGTACTTCGACCTGAGCGGCAACTACCTCGGGCAGTGGGGCGGTGCGGGCAGCGACCCGGGTGAATTCGCCCACCCGTTCGGCATCACTGTGTACGACGGCTACGTCTTCATCACGGACTTCCTGAATCACCGCGTTCAGGTCTTCACGGCCAGTGGCGAGTATCTGGACCACTTCGGCACGTTCGGTTCCGACGACGGCGAGTTTGACGCCGCGACGCGCATCGCCGTGCATGAGGGGATCGTCTACGTCCTCGACACCTTGAACAACCGGGTGCAGACCTTCTCCTCGCCGGCCGCCCTGCGTTGAGCGCCGCCCGGCTCGGACGGGAGCTGACCGATGCCTGAGGCGGGAACTCTGCTCGCGTTCGCTGGCGTGTCGTTGATGCTGCTGGTGGTGCCCGGGCCGACGATGATGTACATCGTCGCCCGGGGCATCCACCAGGGGCGGTCGGCCGCGCTCGCCTCGGCGCTGGGCGTCGAGCTTGGGACGCTGCTCCAGCTGCTGGTAGCCGTCGGCGGGCTGTCGGCCCTGCTGGCCTCGTTGCCGGGGGCGCTTACAGCCCTGACCTGGCTGGGCGCGGCCTATCTCCTCTGGCTGGCCGTCGCTGCGTTGCGCGACCAGCCGGAGGTGGACGAGGGAACCGGGCAACTGGCGGAGATGCGCTCGATCTTCGTCCAGGGCGTGCTAGTCGAGGCGCTCAACCCCGAGACGGCGCTCTTCTTCCTGGCCTTTCTCCCGCAGTTCGTCGATGCGACCGCCGGTTCGGGACAGATCCTCCTGCTGGGCCTGATCTTCCTGCTACTGGCGCTCTGCAACGACGCCCTGATCGCGCTCCTGGCCGGCGCGCTCGGCGCCCACCTCCGCGAGCACCGCCGCTTCCTCGAACTCCGCGGCCACATCTGCGGCGCCGTCTACTTCTCCCTCGCGACGCTGGTCCTTGCGCCGGTGTAGGGAATTCCCTCTTCCCTATTCCCTGTTCCCTCTTCCCTACCCCTACTCCACAACATACGTCCCGAAATCCCACAGGTTGCCTTCGATGTCGCGGACGGAGTAGTTGCGGGCGCCGTAGTGGGTGTCGAAGGGTTCGCGCACGATCTCGGCGCCGGCGGCCCGGGCGCGCTCGTAGTGGGCGTCGATGCCCTCGGGCATGCCGACGCAGGTGACGCCGTTGGACTGGCTCCAGATGTTGTCGCCCTTGGAGGCGACCATCACGATGCCGTCGCCGAGCTGGAGTTCGGCGTGCTGGATGGTCCCGTCTTCTCCTTCGTAGACGGCGCGCGCCTCGAAGCCGAAGGCTTCCTGCAAGAATGCGATGGCCTTCTTCGCGTCGTGGTAGGTCAGGAGCGGGTAAATCTTCGCCGGCATTGGCGGCACATCCTTTCGTCTGCTCGACAGCGAGCACCAGGTCGATACGGCCACCATGCTAGTGGCGGGCGGTCGATGGATCT
>DATGQR010000582.1:0-5571 GCA_035304105.1 Thermomicrobiales bacterium
CGTCGGCCACACCGGCGCGGTGGGCTATCACGCCATGCTGGCCGCCGACCAGGACATGATCGGTGTCTCGCTGACGGCCGGCGGGGTGCTGGTCGCGCCGACCTTCGGCGCCGCCCCGCGCCTGGGCACCAATCCGATCGCCGTCGCCGCGCCGACCGGCACCAAGCCGCGCTTCCTCTACGACGCGGCCACCTCGGTGGTGGCCGCCAACAAGCTGGTGCTCGCCGACCGCCTGAACGTGCCGCTGCACGGCGGCTGGATCGCCGGCTGGAATGGCGCCCCGATCATGGAAGACGCCTACCTGCCGCCACGCGACCAGTATGTCATGCTCCCGCTGGGCAGCACCCGCGAGATGAGTTCGCACAAGGGCTACGGCCTGGCGCTGGTCAACGAGATCCTCTGCAGCGTGCTCGGCTCGGCTGTTCCCGCGATGCTCGACCCCGATTCGGGCTCGAAGCAGTTCCTGGCGGCCTACGACATCAGCGCCTTCGGCGACGTCGACCGGTTCAAGGCTTCGATGGATGAGATGCTGGAGACGCTCCTCCAGACACCGACCGCCCCCGGCCACGAGCGTGTCATCTACCCCGGCATCGCCGAAGACGAAGAACTCTCCCGCCGCCTCCGCGACGGCATCCCCCTCCACCGCGAGGTCATCGATTGGTTCACCCAGGTCTGCGATGAACTCGGCATCCCGCCGCTGGAAGTGGCATGAGTTTGTCGTTCGTAGTTCGTTGGTTGTAGGAAAGGCCGCGGCCGCGGGTGAGGGCTCGTCCTACAAACTACAACCTACAAACTACTCACTGATCCCTCACTCAGCCAGTAGACGCCGTGGTCGCGGGCCATGAAGCCCTCGTCGACGAGTTCGCGGCGGAGCAGGGCGTAGTCGTCATTGAACTGGCCGAGGAGTTCGTTGATCTCGGATTCCTGGTAGATACGGCCGGGCTCGAAGTGGTCGGCCAGCCAGCGCAGGACGACCAGCCGCCGGCTGCGCTGGACCGGCAGGTGGGTCAACCGCTCGCCGACGATGAACGCGCGCAGGATCTTCGCCGCGTCCTCGGCCTCGTCGGTGAATGCGTCGGCCTCGTCGGGGCGCAGTTCGGCGGCCTGGCTGCGCAGGCTCTCGGCATCCAGCCAGAACTGCTCCGGACGGCCACCGTCGCGGAAGATCAGGCCGGCACTTTCGAGCGCCGTGAGGTGACGCATGACTCCCTGCGGGCGGATGCCGAGCTCCCGGGCCAGCTCGGTCACGCTCCAGGAGCGTTCGGCCAGCCGGCCGGCCACCGCCAGCCGCTCGGCGTCGCAGAGCGCGTCGAGCAACCGGCGGGCGGCGGCAAGCTGGCCGTCATTCATCGCATCGCCGCCCCGGAGGTTTGGGGCCGATCGACGTTGGCGATGGCCGCCAGCACGCCTAGAGCGATGTAGGTGATCCCGCTGGCCGTCTGGATGCGCCGCTGGACCGCCAGCCGCCCGCGCAGCCAAACGCCAAGCTGCCCGGCCGTGACGCCATAGACCGCGTCGGTCAGGATGCCGAGCAGCACGAAGAGCAGGCCGAGGATCAACACCTGGAAAGCGACTCCGCCGCGCTCGGGGCGCAGGAACTGCGGGACGAACGCCAGGAAGAAGATGGCCACCTTGGGATTGAGGGCATTGACGACTACGCCGCGGCGGAACTCCCGCAGCACGGTTGTGCCGCTGATCGCCACCTCGCCCTTGACCTCGCCTCGCTTGCGCAGCGTCTGGATACCCAGGTAGATCAGATATGCCGCGCCGGCGTACTTGACGGCCGAGAAGGCCAGCGCCGACGAGACCAGCAGGGCAGACAAACCGACCGCCGCCGCGACGACGTGCACGAAGTTGCCGAGCCCCAGTCCGATCGCCGCGCCCATCGCCGGCGTGCGGCCCTCGCGCAGGCCGAGCGCCGTGATGTACATCACCGCCGGTCCGGGGATCAGCAGCAGCGTCAGCGCCGCGATCGCGAACAGGCCGGTCGTCTCCAGTGAAGGAAAGACCATACGCTAGCCTCGCATCTCGGGTATCACCGTGCGGGCCGCCTCCTCGACGACGGCCATCTCGTCGTCGTTCTCCGGCCAGGTGAACTGGAAGTCGTCGAAGCCCTGCTCGCGGAAGCTGGTGATGTAGTTGGTGAGCGTGTCAAGCGAGCCGAGCTGGTTGTCGTGCGGCCAGACCGAGCGCATGATCTCGCGCGGGTCGCGCCCGATCTCGCGGCACTTCTCATCCAGCTGCTTGCTCTTGGCCACGGCGTCATCCAGCGGGCTGCGCGTGTTCCAGATATCGGCGTAGCGCGCTGTGATCCCGAGCATCCGTGGGCCCCCGGCCCCGATGACGATCGGAAGGCCGCCTTCCTGGAGCGACTTCGGCTCGAAGGGCGTGTTCACGTAGCGATAGAACTTGCCCTCGAAGTTCGTGCGCTCGTTGGTCTGAAAGCTCTCGATGGCCGCCAGGGCTTCCTCGAACATCGTCACCCGGTCACCCGCCGAGGGGAACTCGTAGCTGTACGCCTCGTGCTCGCGATCCCACCAGCCCGCGCCGATGCCGAAGTCCACTCGGCCGTTCGAGATGTGATCGACGGTGATAGCCTGCTTGAGCAACAGGGCCGGGTTGCGGTAGGTGTTGCCGGCGACCATCACGCCCAGCCGCACCCGCTCGGTCGCCATCGCCAGGCCCGCCAGGACGGTGTAGGCCTCATGGGTCGGGGCCATCTCATCGCGGCCACCAAAGAAGTGGTCGACGACCCAGATCGTGTCAAGCCCCAGGCTCTCGGCCACTTGCGCCCGGCGCACCAACTCCGGCCAGCTCTCGCGCTGCCCGACGACCAACCCCACTCGCAGCCGATGTCTCTCCGGCATCCAGCCTCCTCTGATGTAGACGAACGTCCCGGGTCGGGTCTCCGACCTTCGTTTCTGGCCAGTTTGTACCTGCCCCACATAGGATAGTCCCAGTGCGGAGGTCTGGGTAGCGCCAGAGCTTCGCGGCAGGTTCGATTGCGAACCTATTGTCTCCTCTTGTGAAAAGCGGCGCCGGTCCCCACCACCGGCGCCGCTTTCTTGGCGGCTGAGTCTGATTGTTGGGGGAGTGTGAGCTAGTCCCAGCCCGTGCCGGCGATCTGCCGCGTGGCGACGTTGAAGCGGTTCCAGACGTTGACCGTCGAGATGGCCACCAGCAGTCCGCCGAGCTGCTGCTCGTCGTAGTGGCGCGCCGCCTCATCCCAGACTTCGTCGGGCACCGGGTCGCTGCTGTCGGCGATACGAGTCACGGCCTCAGTCAGCGCCAGGGCCGCGCGCTCGGCGTCGGTGAAGCCGGGCACCTCGCGCCAACCACCGACGGAGAGGAAGCGGGCGAGCTCTTCAGCGGAGTGGCGCTCCGCGGTGTGCAGGCCCAGGCAGAATCCGCAGCCGTTGATCAGGCTAGCGCGAATATGCACCAGGTCGAGCGTGCTCTGCGGCACGCCGCTCTTGAGCGCCGCGCCCCACATCTTCTGCGTCGCTTCCACCGCTCCGGGAACGACCGACGCCGGGTTCTTCATGCGTGGTTGCATCTTGTCTCCTTTGACCTCGTCTACTTTGACGTACTTTCGTTGACTTCGATTCCGGAAAGCCTCGGCACGCGCCGTTGCGCGCCGCTCCCGATCAAGGCGCTCGTCACCGCAGCATCGAGGTGAACGATCCGGTTGCGCCCTCGATCCGGCTCCTACATCGCGCAGCTCCTTGTCACGTCCATCGCGTGCGGTCCGTCATTACATTGACGGATCGCGACCAACGAATGTGACAGGCACTGATGAAAAATCGAGAATTCCTGGCGGCCGAGTTCGAGCATCACCGGGGCCACCTGCGCTCGGTGGCCTACCGCTTGCTCGGCTCGGCCAGCGAGGCGGACGACGCCGTCCAGGAAGCGTGGCTGCGGCTCAGCCGCTCCGACGCCGACCAAATTCAGAACTTGAGGGGCTGGCTAACGACCGTCGTCGGGCGGGTCTGCCTGGACATGCTGCGCTCGCGCGCGTCCCGGCGTGAGGACTCGCTCGACGCCGTCGCGCCGGCGAGCTACCGGTTCGCGGGCGAGGCAGTCGACCCGGAAGAGGAGGCGCTGCTGGCCGACTCGATTGGCACGGCGATGCTGGTCGTGCTCGACGTGCTGACGCCATCGGAGCGGCTGGCATTCGTGCTGCATGACATGTTCGGCGTGCCGTTCGAGGAGATCGCCCCGATCGTCGGGCGCTCGGCCTCGGCCGCCCGGCAGCTCGCCAGCCGTGCCCGTCGGCGCGTGCGCGGCGCTGAACCGGATGGGTCGGTCGACATCGCCCGCCAGCGGGAGGTCGTCGAGGCCTTCCTGGCCGCCGCGCGGAACGCGGACTTCGAGGGCTTGCTCGCCGTGCTTGACCCCGACGTGGTCACGCGCGCCGATCTGACCGCGCTGCGAGTCGGGGGCACCGGGGAGATGCGCGGAGCGCGGACTGTCGCGGAGTTCTTCCTGGGGCGCGCACAGCAGGCGTACGCCGCGCTGCTGGGAGACTCGGTCGGCGTCGTCGTCGCGCCGGGTGGGCAGATGTTGCTGATCCTCGACATGACGGTGATCGACGGCCGGATCGTCGCCATCGACGTCATCGCCGATCGCGACCACCTGGCCGAGATCCAGCGGGCCGGGATCGCCGCCTAGCGCGGGCTACTGGTCGAGGAACTCGACGCGCACGAGCGGGCTACCAGCAACCCATTTTTCGAGCTCGTGTGCCCGGTTCATGCTCGGCAGGATCTCGGCCAGCACGAGGCGCTTCTCCTGCTCGCTGGTGATCGGGTGAGCGCGAGCCGCCAGGTCCGCTGTCGCGCTTTGCTTGAGGTGGAAGGTGAACGCGGGGTTCGCCAGCATGTTGGCGTACCAGTCTCGCCGCCCGGGAATGCCGGTGAGATAGATCTCGCCGTCGAGGTGGTGGAAGACGATCTCCTTGCGTGATGGCGCGCCGCTGCGGCGGCCGGTCGTGGTGATATCGACGAGGCGGTCCTTCCGCAGGGCGTCGGCGACGAGTGCATCCACGGGCAAGCTCCTTTCGATTCGCGGGTTCATCCACTCGAATTATCGGCCGCGCGACCGGGCCCCGGTCAACTGCCCGAATACCCGGTCGGGGATCGTCCATACGGGCAGGCTGCCGGCGGGCACGCTTGTCTGCAGTCCAACCGGCGCGGCCGGATAGGATTCTCGTCCGGGTAGCATCTCACGAACGGACTCCGTAGGGATCGGACCTGCGTGCCGGCGTTTTCCGTCGAGTAGTTCGTAGGATTGGGCTTGCGAATGTTCGCCCCGAACGGAGTCGGCGGGAACCCATGTCGCGCGGAAGTGTGGTCATGACGAACGATCAGTCGCTGCTCCAGCCGACGTACCAGAACCGGCTACGGGTGATCGGCCGGCACCTCGATGACGGCCAGTACCGGGGCGCCGCGATCTTCGAGATCGAGGGCGGTTTCGTCGTGCGCGCCATGCCGCCCCGCGGCAGGCGCCCCGAGGCGCTGGAGTTCCCGGATGACCAGTTCCCGGCGCTGATGCGCCAGGCGATGTCCGCTCGCG
>DATGQR010000583.1:0-12659 GCA_035304105.1 Thermomicrobiales bacterium
CTACCGGGAGGACATCGAATCCGACGCCCTGATTCCAGCGCTGGTGGCCTCGATCGCCGGTTACACCGTCTTCAGCGCCTACGGCAGCTTCGAACCGCTGTTCGGCGACCAGACCGACGTCCTGTTCGATGATCCCGCGCAGCTGGCGCACTTCGCGGTGCTTGGCGTGCTGGCCGGGCTCGTGGGGCTACTCTTCATTCGTGTCTACCAGAAGTCCGAATTGCTGTTCCAGCGCCTGCCGGTCGGGCTGCCGGCCCGCGCGGCCGGCGCGGGCTTTGCCGTCGGGTTGATCGGGCTGTTCGCGCCGCAGACGTTGGAGACCGGCTATGGCTGGGTGCAGCGCGCGATCGACGGCCAGTTCGATGAGGTCGCGCTCTGGCTGCTCCTGCTGCTACCCTTCATCAAGATTCTGGCGACCAGCCTGACAATCGGCTCGGGAACATCCGGCGGCCTGTTCGGCCCGGCGGTCTTCGTCGGCGCGATGCTCGGCGCCGGCTACTGGCGACTATTCGACGACTGGCTGCCATGGATGCCTGAGGACCCTGCCAGCATGACGATCATCGCCATGATCGCCTATGTTGGCGCGGTTGCCCACGTGCCGCTGGCGGCCATGCTGATGGTCGCCGAAATGACGCACAATCTCTCGCTGATGGCCCCGGCGATGATCGCTATCGCCATCGCCAGCGCGATCGTCGGCTCGGAGTCGCTCTTCCGCAGCCAGCTCCCTGCTCGCTCCGACTCCCCGGTCCACCGTCACCGCTTCGCTTTCCCGCTGCTCTCGACGTTGATCGCTGGCGAAGCGTCGCAGCGTCCGGTCGTCGTCCTGCGGCCCGGCCAGACCGTCGAGGAGGCCGAAGACCTGCTCCATCTCAACGGCCTGACCGGCGCGCCCGTTCTCGGCGAGGATGACGAGCTGCTGGGCATCCTCAGCTCCCGGGTCATCGCCCAGCAGCCGGAGGATGAGCGCGCCAATATGCGCGTCGCGGATCTGATGGTCCAACCGCGTACGCGCTTCGGCCGCAACGCCACGCTCGATCAGGTCTTCGATTCGATGGCTGCCGAGAACCTGGGCTGGCTTCCGATCGTCGAGCCGCTCGGTGCCGGCAGGCTCAAGCTGCTCGGCATCCTGACCGTCGGTTCGGTGCTCGCGGCCTACCGGCGGGCACTGCAGCGCAACGTCCGCCGGGCCGATGCCATGATGGTCGGTAGCACACTGCTGGAGGTGCGGATCACTCCCCAGTCGCCGCTGGCCGGCCGCCCGGTGCGGGAGCTCGATCTGCCGGACGACGCACTACTGGTGACCTACACCCGCGGCCAGGTCGTGCGCTTTCCGCACGGCGATACCGTCTTCGAGCCGGGAGACGTAGTCGGCGTGGTGACAACGGCTGGCGCCGAGGCGCGCATCCGGCGTCTCCTCGAGGACGAGTACCTGGCAGAGGGCGTCTGAGCGCCTATGGCTCCAGCGGGTTGATGCGGCCGACGATTTGTGCGCGGTTGCCGGCCGGGTCGTCGAAGAATGCCAGGCGGTCACCGGCTTCGTTAGTGCTCTCGACGACGAATTCGACGCCGTTCGCCGCCAGTCGCGCGCGCAGTTCTTCGAACTCGTCCACCGGCACGGCGAAGGCCAGGTGGTTCGGCATCGTCATCGACGGTCCGTCGGCCACATACACCTCCAGCCGCCCGCCGGAGCCGTCGGAGATGAAGTTGATGCGTGGTGGTCCGGCGAGTTCGCGGATCACCTTCCAACCGAAGTTGTCGCAGTAGAAGCGCACGACATCATCGAAATTCTCGTCGGTCGCCTTGATGCCGACGTGCTCGAGTCTGACCACCGTCACGAGCCTCTTCCTTCCATTGCCAGCGCGGCTCTGGTCCCCGTCGCGAGATCGTAGCCCAGATCGGAGCGCGGGGTCATCCCGGCGCCCCCGTCCGTGGTAGCATCTCTGCTCATGGACGAGTGGGGAGCGCCTGAACAAGACCCACACACGATGCCCGAGGACGGATTCGCCGCCTGGTGAGCGCGCGCCGTCCTGCGAGCACGCGCCGCACGCTGCTCATGTCGGTCTACGTGCCTTCGGCCCTGATCGCCATGAGCGAGGGGCTGCTGCTCCCAACCCTGCCGCTGTTTGCCCTGCAGTTCGACGTCAGCTTCGGCATGGCCGCGCTGGTCATCGCCGCGTCCGGCCTGGGCACGATGGTGGCCGACGTGCCCTCGGGCATGGTGCTGGGCCGCTTCGGCCTGAAGCGCACGATGATCGCCGGGACAGGTCTGCTGGCAGGCTCGCTCTTCCTGCTCGGTTTCACCAGCTTCTTCCCGCTGCTGATTCTTTACCGGCTGGCGGACGGCGTGGGGCGCTCGATGTGGGCGCTCTCCCGGGTGTCGTTCATCGCCGAGGCGATCGACCCCAGCGAGCGTGGCCGGGCGATCTCGATATTTGGCGGCCTGAGCCGCGTGGGCACGTTCGCCGGGCCCGTGTCCGGCGGTCTAATCGCCGACGCCTACGGCCTGCGAGCTGCCTTCATCCTGGCCGGCTGCCTGGCCGTCATCGCGCTGATCGTCTCGATGATCTACATCGACGACACCGAGGTGGTGGCCGAGTCCAGCCACCGGATGCGCTGGGCGCTGGTCTGGGACATGCTGAAAGAGAACCGGCGCGACCTGAGCGCGGCCTCGATCGCCCAGCTCGCCGGGCAAATGATTCGCGCCGGGCGGCAGGCGATCATCCCCTTCTACGCCGAGTCGGTGCTGGGCTTGAGCGCCACCCAGATCGGGACGATCCAGTCGGCCTCGTCGATGGTCGATATGTCGCTCTTCTTCCCGGCTGGCTACATCATGGACCGCTTCGGGCGGAAGTTCACCTCGGTGCCGTCCTTCACGGTGATGTCGATCGGGATGGCGCTCATCCCGCTGGCCGGCAGTTACTGGACGCTGATGCTGGTGGTGATCCTGATCGGCTTCGGCAACGGCCTGGGCAGCGGCGCGATGATGACGCTCGGCACTGACCTGGCGCCGCGCGGCGCGGTCGGCGAGTTCATGGGCCTCTGGAGGCTGGTCGGCGATTCCGGACGCGCCGCCGGGCCGCTCGCGGTCGGCTCGCTGGCCGACTCGACGGGCTTCAGCGCGACTGCCTACATCCTCGCCGCCATCGGCCTGGCCTCATCGGCGACGCTGCTGTTCCTCGTTCGCGAGACGCGCGTCGCGCCACAGCCCATACGCCAGTCGGGCACATCCCCGGGCGACTGACGTCACGCGAGCGAAGAATCACGTCGCCGGGGCCAATTCCGAGCGCTGAGCGAGATGTGTCGCCGATCGGCGGGATTGCAGGGCTAACCGCCAGTCGCTGAGAGGCTCCAGAGGCGCGTGCCGTCGGCGTAGGAGATGAAGACGCGGTCGGTGACGGTCGACAGCGCTAGGCCGGTCACCGGCTCCGGGTCGCCGATCAGTTCCCAGGTCGCGCCGCCGTCGATACTGAGGTACGCGCCGCGGTTGCCGCCGATCCAGATGCGCTCGCGGTTGGCCGGGTCGATGCGGGCGTGCCGGAAGCCGGGGAACGGCTCGGCTTGGTCGATGGGGATGCCCTCGAAGAGCGGGTCGGCGGCGTAGGTTGCATCCTCCAGGCCGGCGCGCGTCCAGGCCCAGGTCGCCCCGGTGTCGTCGCTAATTCCGACCTGGTGAGCGTTGGCGAGGACAATGCGCCCGTCGCGCCAGTCGACCGCGGCATCGCCCCAGAATTGCGTGAGCCCGCCCGCGAAGACGGGTTGGTCGGGAGCTGGCAGGTCGAAGAGGAAGAGCCGCCCGGTGCCGCCCTCGGTTGCCGCGACGACCAGCAGTTGCTCCATCGGGTTACTGCGCTGGGTGACGGCGGCGAAGACCTCTTCCCCATGCAGGTCAGCGATGCGCGTCCAGGAATCGCCGCCGTCGTTTGAGACCTGCATGCCGCAGTCGGTGCCATAGAGGTAGGCCCTGCCACGCGTCTCCATGGCCAGCAGCGGCTGGATGTCGACGTTGGCTTCCAGCGTCTCCCAGGTGCGGCCGGCGTCGGATGTGCGCTGGAAGGGGAGGTCGGATTCCCCCCGGCCGCAGGAGCCTTTGTCGCCCGAGTAGAGGACGTTCGGTTCGTTGAGCGCGACGATGATCGGGCCGTGCCGCCCGCTACCGGCGTCCGACCATATCCGCCCGCCGTCGCTACTGCGCCAGAATCGATCGCCGGCGATGGCGTAGAGCGTGCGGCCGTTCTCGCTGCCCGAGATAATGAGAGTGACCGCCTGCCCGTCGATGAAGAGCTCAGCGCCGTCTTCCGGCAGCGGCGTGCCGGTTGGCGACGGCGATGCGTTGGGATCCGGGTCTGCCGCCGGCGAGCTGGTTGCGGCGGCTGTCGGTCCTGAGCCGGCCTCGCCGGTCGGTTGCGGTGCCTGCGTGGCGGCGTCGCTGGTCATGGTCGTGGGGGGCTCCGTCGGTGTCGCGACGGAAGTCGTCGGAGTAGGGGCGGACGGGGTCGGGGTTTCCCCGGCGTCGTCGCCATCGAGCGGGCTGGAGCAGGCCACCAGCGCGGTTAGGGCGAGCAAAGCCATGACGGACAACGAAGCGCGGCGGATCCTTCTCGACCTGCCGCGTGGCGCGCCCCGGCGCGCTGTGTCAACCGACGAGCGATCGACGCGCGTCTCAATGGTGACCATCATTTCACGGTTTGCCCCAACGTTTCCTGCACCCTGGAGCAATTCTAACCGCTTCGCCGTGGCGCGCCGCGTGGATTCTTTGTAGGAAGAAGCGCGGGCGGTGCCCACCAGCGCCGCCCGCGCTTCCGACCTTATGGCAGGATCTTCGTCGTCACCTTATTGAGCGACGCCTTGTAGGTCGAGCCGCTGAGCGTGATGTTGTCGACCGTGGCGGTATGCATCCCGTTGCTCTGGCGCCGCACGCTGATCCTGGCGGTCCCCTTCGCATCGGTGCGAGCTGAAGCCTTGACCGACTTCCCGGTAGCGTCCTTCACCGTGATCTGGACGGTCGCGCCATTCGGAGTCGCGCCGGTCATGCTCCTGACGTCGACATAAATCACCCAGCCCGCGCTCGTCGTCGATGGGCGGATGTCGTAGACGAACAGGTCGTTGCTGGCCGGCTTGGGCGCGGAAACGGTGACTGTCGTCGTCCGGCTGTTGTTCGCCGCGTTGGAATCGCCGCTCAACTGGCTGGTCGCTGTGAACGTGTGTGTGCCGGTCACCGTCGGGCGCCACTGGAACTGAACCGTCTGGGTTGCGCCGGGCGCGATCGTGACGGAACTGGTCTCGTCGAACCCGGCCGTCGAGCTGCTGAGGCGCACGGCGACAGTCGCCACCTCGCTGCCGTAATTGTGCGCGTTCGCCGTGAAGGTCACGGTGGTGCCGTTCTGCTGCACGCTGGCCGGCGAGCGGGTGAGCGCCGCAATGCCGGCGTCGATCTTCGCTGGCGGCTGCTGCGCGCTCGTCACGCTCACCGTTGGGCTGGTGCTCTGGTTGTTTGCAGCGTTACCGTCGCCTGCCAGGCTGGTCTTGACGATGAACGTATGGCTGCCGGTGACGCTGGCTGGCCACGCGAAGGTCACCTGCGCGCTGGCGCCAGCGCCGAGCGAGACCGTCTTCGCGTCGCTGAAGCCGCCGGGGCCGCTGATCGTCACCGGGACCGCGGCAGAGCTCGTCCCGTTGTTGGCAATCGTCGCGGTGATGGTCACGTTTCCGGAGTTCACCTTGAGGCTGGTTGGGCTGGCCGCCACCTGGGTCACGGCGGCGTCGATGGTTGCTGGCGGTGGTGGCGGAACGCCGTCTCCACCGACGTTGATGACGCCAGGATTGCCGCTGTCGAGCGCCGAGTTGTAGGTGTGGCCCGTCTTCGTGATCTGCTGCACCTGGAACGTGTGGGTGCCCGTCTGCGATGTCGACAGCTGGAACGTCACCGTCCCCGCCTGGCTCACAGTGCCGCTGGTCGACACCTGCTTGCCGCCTGGCAGCGTCCAGCGCCCGGTGACGCGCGCGCCGGAAGCCGAGGTCGCCGTCGGCCCGACGCTCACGATCGCATCCACGTAGTCGCGGCCGGACGCGCGCCCTGCGCTCATTGCGATGCTGCTGACGTGCAGCATCTTGCCGCCCGACTGTGGGTTGGTGACCTGCACGGTGCCGGTCGTCTTGCTGTTGTTGGTTGCGACCTGATCGCCTGCCAGTCCGGTCGAGACGGTGAAGGTGTGCGTGCCGGTAACGTTCGCCGGCCAGGCAAACGTGACGGTAGATGACGAGCCGGCTGCGATGGTGCGGCTGGCCGACGCGCTCCAGCCGTTCGGGCCGCTGACTGTGACCGGCACCGATGCCGATGCCGAGCCGTTGTTGCGCACGGTCGCGCTGATCGTCACGTTGCCGGAGCCCTTGACGATGGACTTCGGACTCGCCGAGGCGGCGGTGACAGCTGCGTCGATCGCTGGCGCCTGGGAGTCCTTGACGGTCACAGTGTTCGAGGTCTTGCTGTCGTTGCCCGAATTACTGTCACCGCTCAGGCCGGCGGTTGCCGTGAAGCTGAATGTACCGGCCGTCGAGGCTGTCCAGGTGAAGCTCAGCGTCGCGCTCTTGCCCGTTCCCAGGCTGGCGCTCGTCAGGCTCTGGCTGAAGCCGTTGGGGCCGGTCACCGTCACCGGAATGGCCGCCGCGGCGCTACCGTTGTTGCGGACCTGGACTTTGCCGGTGACGCTGGCGCCGGTATTGACGGTCGTCGGCGACATCGTGATCGAGACGACCTCGGCATCGACTGTGGCGGGCGAGCTCGAATTTGGGCCGTACAGCGATTGAATGCCGGCGATATCGTCGCTGTGGAGGTCGTGGTCGATTCCAGTGTAGTACGGGTACATGATCGCGCCCCGGACGCTGGAGTGTCCCAGGCCGAGCGCGTGGCCGAACTCGTGGATGGCGACTGTCTTCAGGTTGATGCCGCCTGCCGGAGCGGGGATCGAGAGCGTCCAGGTTTCGGCCTCGTCGAAGTGCGTGTCGCCAGCGATGCTGCCGCCGTTGGGCGGCGGGAAGAAGGCATGCGCCAGGACACCGCCCGGGCCGTCGAAGGCGCAGGCGGAGGCCGGGCTACATGGATCGCCATGCGCGCCGGATTCGAAGCTAACGACGATGTCGGCCTGGGAAACCGAGCCGACTTCGGTGATGACGAGCGGCGTGACCGCCATCCAGGTGTCGAATGCCTCGCGGATCGCCGCGCGCTGAGCCTGCTGGCCGAGGTCGGGCGTATACTTCTTGAAAGCGTAGGTGAGATTCGTCTTCGACCACTTGTTGCCGGTGACATAGGCTAGCGCGCGGTCATCGCCAGCCGGCTCATCGAGGTCCGGCAGGTCGTCGAAGCGCGGCGTGGCGAGAAGCTCACGCGTCTCTTCGGTCACCGTGCCGGTGTTCGGCAGCTGGTGATGGGCCTGGAACGCTTCGAGGGCGCGTTCGGTGCGCTCGTCGAAAACGCCGGGGATGATCTCCGACTCGGAGAGGTGACCGGCCATCTGTAAGTATCCCTGAAGCGCCTCAACCTCGGCGCCCCGGTCGCCGCGCGAAAGGCCGACCTCGATCGCCTCGGTGTCGAGCGCGCTTAGGCCCGTTTCGCTCCCGGGCTCGCTGCTGTCCCGGGCGAGGGCGGGCAGCTGTGGGACAACGAGCGCGATCACCAGAAGCGCCGCCACGAGCGACCGGTTCAAGAATGTTCGCATCTGGAGACATCCATCCGCACGCAAAGCAGAGATTACGGATCAGCGAACCGTCGCGACGCGGCAACGCGTGCACCACTCGGGAGCGGTGCGCAGTGGCAGCACGCGAGAGTCTGATCGAATCTTGACTGAAGGCCTTAGAGCTTGTGAGGGCCGATAGGTCCGTAGATGCCAGGGTACTTTCAGTGCCTGCATCCGCGACCAACGGTTCAGGGCGCGTACACGTTATGATTAAGCGAATGAGACCTCATTCTGTCGTACGTACACTAAGACTTATCATCCGAACCAACGAAAGCTCTTGCTGCCATGTTTGAAACTCTGACTGACCGACTGAACCAGACGTTCGCCAACCTCACGCGGCGCGGGCAACTTACCGAGTCCGACGTCGACACCGCGATGCGCGAGGTGCGCCGCGCTCTGCTCGAAGCCGACGTCAACTTCAAGGTCGTGCGCGACTTCGTCTCCAGCGTGCGCGAGCGTGCCGTTGGCGAAGAAGTGCTGAAGTCGCTCTCGCCAGCCCAGACGGTCATCGCGATTGTCAACGAGGAACTGATCCGGATTCTCGGCGAGGAGCCGGTGCCGCTGACGAGCGCGCCGGCCGGTAGCCCGACGATCATCATGCTCGTGGGCCTGCAGGGCTCCGGTAAGACCACCCACGTCGGCAAGCTGGCCCGCCACCTGCGCGCCCAGGGCCGCAACCCGCTCATGGTCGCGGCCGACGTCTACCGCCCGGCGGCGGTCAACCAGCTCCAGACGCTGGGGAATCAGCTCGAAATTCCGGTGTACCAGGAGGGCGTCAACGAGAAGCCGCTCAAGATCGTCCGCAATGCGCTCAAGCACGCGCGTGACCGGGGCCAGGACCCGATCCTGATCGACACGGCCGGCCGCCTCCAGATCGACGAGACGATGATGGCCGAGCTGGAAGAGCTCGAGCGGGAGATCAAACCGACCGAGATCCTGCTGGTCGCCGACGCGATGACCGGCCAGGAAGCGGTCAACGTCGCCGAGGAGTTCAACCGGCGCCTGAACATCACCGGCCTGATCCTGACCAAGATGGACGGCGACGCGCGCGGCGGCGCGGCGCTCTCGATCCGCTCGGTCACCGGCATCCCGATCAAGTTCATCGGCACCGGCGAGCGGCTGGATGCGCTGGAGCAGTTCTATCCGGACCGCCTGGCATCGCGCATCCTTGGCATGGGCGACGTCCTCTCGCTGATCGAGCGCGCCCAGCAACAGGTCACCGAGGAGGAGCAGGCTGCCCTCGAAGAGCGCCTCGGCGAGGGCCAGTTCGACCTGGAAGACTTCCTCGACCAGCTGCAGCGCATCAAGAACATGGGTCCGCTCTCGCAGCTGCTGGAGATGATCCCCGGCGTCGGCTCGATGATGCGCGACCAGCAGGTGCAGGTCAGCGAGGACGAGTTCAAGCACATCGAGGCGATCATCCAGTCGATGACGCCGCAGGAGCGCCGCTTCCCCGAGATCATCAAGAAGAGCCGGCGCGACCGCATCGCCCGCGGCGCCGGGGTGCAGCCCCAGGACGTCCGCGCGCTGATCAAGCAGTTCTCCGACATGAAGCAAATGATGGCGCAGTTCGGGTTGATGGGCGGCCAGCAGAAGGGCCGCAAGCGCGGCCTGATGAGCCGCATGCCCGGCGCGCTGGGCCAGATCGGTGACGCCCGCGAGATGATGAAGATGATGCGCGAGCAGGGCATCGACCCGTCTCAGCTCGGCGGGATGCCCGGCATGAGCGGCGGGATTCCGGGGATGGCGCCCGGCGATCTCGAAGCGTTGATGGGCGGCGGCCAGCCGCTCACCAAGTTGAACCCGCGCAAGTCGAAGCGCGAGAAGCGCGCAGGCCAGCAGAAGAAGCAGCGCCCGGCGCGCAGCAAGCGGCGGCGCTAAGCTCTGGCCTACTGGAATGGCCCTGCTCGGCAAGGGGCCTGGGGGTTGCCCCGCGGGAATATTTCGAGGGAGTGGTTGATGCAGGAGTTTCTCGTTTCGACCGACTGGCTGGCGGAGCACCTGGATGACGAGAATGTTGTCATCCTCGATTGCCGCTTCGCCTTCGACCGCGACGCGCGCGCCGACTACGTCGAAGCTCACATCCCGGGCGCGCATTATCTGGACTGGTCGAAAGATCTCACCGACCTCGATCACCCGGTCGACGGCATGATCGCGCCTCCCGAGAAGGTTGCCGCGACGATGGAGCGCTACGGGATCGGCGACGACACGCTGATCGTCGGCTACGACCACGAAGGTGGCCACTTCGCGGCCCGGCTGTGGCTGGTGCTGGCGCGCTATGGCCACGGTGAGCAGGTGCGCATCCTCGATGGCGGCTGGACGGCCTGGCAACTGGAGGGCCGCCCGGTGACGGAGGACATTCCCGAGCCGCGCTCCGGCGTGACCTTCACGATGAACCCCGATTCATTCCGCCCCGAACTGGTCGCTGACGCCGACGAGACGCTGGCGGCCGCCAACTCGCCCGATGCGGTCGTCCTCGACGTGCGCCGCTGGACGGAGTACACCGGCTCCGAGGTGCGCGCGAAGCGCGGTGGGCGCATTCCGAACGTCCGCTGGGGCCTCTGGAACGAGAACCTGAACTGGGACGGCGACCGGCGCTTCCTGTCGCCAGAGGCCCTCAAGGAGCGCGCGCAATCGCTCGGCATCCCTGAGGGCGCACCCGTGGTGACCTACTGCCAGGGCGGCGTGCGGGCGGCCCACGCGGCGATCGCGTTGATGATGGCGGGTTGGGAGGACGTCAAGGTCTACGACGGCTCGTGGGCCGAGTGGGGCAACCGCGACGACCTGCCGATTGAGACGGGGGAGCCTGCCTAGCCGTGGGCGCCAGCAGCCAGAAGTTGCTGCACATCTGGCTCGATGGCGAGCCGGGCGTGGCCGAGGCCGACGTCACGATTCCCGATATCCCGGGCGAGCGCGACCTGGATCTGCTCGCACAGGCGGTCATCGACGGTAAGTTGGGCCGCATTCTGCCGGTTCGCATCCACTACTCGGATCGTCCCGAGCCCGTCCCCAGTCAGGTGCGCTCGATCGACACGGCGCGCTTCCTGCGCGACTACAGCATCCGCCACCGCCGCCGCTACGAGGTTCTCCTCGACGCCATCAAGCGCTCGCACGAAACAGACGCATCCTCGTAGCGGCGCGCTAGCTGGGCTGATGCCACGTCGGAGCCGGCACTGGCCAGGCTGTGCCTGCAGAGCAGCGGGTACACTCTCCTGGTACGCCGCCGACAGCAAGGACGAGGAGCATCCCGATGGCCAGCCTCTACCCCGGGACCGTGCGCGCCCCGGAGTTCCCCGCAGACCTCACCTGGTTCAACGTGACCCGGCCGCCCACGATGGCTGACCTGCGCGGGAAGCTGGTGGTCCTCGACTTCTGGACCTACGGCTGAATCAATTGCCTGCACGTCATCCCGCAGTTGCGGGATCTCGAAGCCCGGTTCTCCGACCAGCTCGTCGTCATCGGCGTCCATAGCGCCAAGTACACGACCGAGGGACGTGATGTGCACCTGGAAGACGCCGTGCAAAGGCTGGGCTTGCACCACCCCGTGGTGAACGACAGCGGCATGCGCGTTTGGAGCGAATACGCTGTGCGCGCCTGGCCAACGCTGATGTTCATCGGGCCGGACGGGCGGGTGATCGGCAAGCACGAGGGCGAGTTCGACCCCGAGCAGATGGGCGCGGCCGTCGCCCAGATGATCGCGGAAGCGAGCGAAGCCGGCGATCTCCGGCCCGGCCACTTCGAGCTCGAAGCTCCGCCACGGCCGCTGCCGGAGCCGCTCGCCTATCCGGCTGCCGTGCAGGTCGGCAATGGACATCTCTACATCGCCGACACGGCCCACCACCGCATCGTCATTGCCAATCTCGATGGCCGGATCGTGCGGAGTATCGGGGGCGTCGAGCCCGGCTTCCGCGATGGTATGGCCAACGATGCGGCTTTCAACTCGCCTCACGGGCTGGCGCTCGACGGCGATCGGCTCTACGTCGCCGACACCGGGAACCACGCGATCCGCATGATCGACCTCAATACAACCGAGGTGACGACGCTGGCCGGAACCGGGCGGCTCGCGCTCTCCTACGGCTCCGGCGGCGCGGCGCGCGAGACCGACCTGCGCTCGCCCTGGGATGTCGCCCTGGTCGACGGCACGCTCTTCATCGCCATGGCCGGAAATCACCAGCTCTGGATGCACCGCCTGGGGAGCAACGAGGTGCGCCGCTTCGCCGGTACCGGCCACGAGGGCAAGCGCGACGACCGCGTGCCGCGCGCGTGGCTCGCCCAGCCCAGCGGCATCGTCCCGATGGGCGACGAGCTCCTCTTCGCCGACGCCGAAACCAGCTCGGTGCGCGTCTCGGCCACGACTACCGACGGCGATGTAACCACGCTGGTCGGCAAGGACCTGTTCGACTGGGGCGATGTCGACGGCCCTCTGGACAGCGCGCTGCTCCAGCACGTCACCGGCGTCGCCTATGAGCCGGAGAGCGGCCTGATCTATGTGGCCGACACCTACAACAACAAGCTCAAGCGGATCGACCTCGAACAGCGCGTGATCGTGACGCTGGCCGGCACGGGTGACCCGGCTCTGTCCGATGGTCCGGCGGAGTACGCCGCCTTCTTCGAGCCACACGGCCTGACCACTCATGACGGGCAGCTCTACGTGGCCGACACAAACAATCACGCCATCCGCAGCGTCGACCTCAACAGCGGCACAGTCTCAACACTCGACATCCGCGAGTGAGGCGGCACTCTCTGCTACGCCCCGTGGTCAAGGCGGCTGGGAAACGTCAGGAGCGTGGCTTCAGGATGCGCGGATGCGGTCGGCGATGCCGGGGATCGAGATCGTTTCGGGGGCGGTCGTGTCGACTTCGATGACCGGGCCGGGAAGATCGAGGATGTAGTTTTCGGCGCGGAACGGGTCGGAGAAGCCGGCCGAGC
>DATGQR010000584.1:0-6160 GCA_035304105.1 Thermomicrobiales bacterium
CCATTGTCCGCTTCCGTTGCGGTGGCGGTTGCGTCCGGCTCGTTCGTGGGGGCGTCGCCCGGCGCGCCGTCCGAGGGCGTCGACGTGATGACGATGGGCGTTGGAGCCTGGCTGTCGTCGGAGTCGAAGCCTGCCTCGCAGGCGGCAAGAACGAGCGACAGCGCGCTCAACAGCAACAGAAATCTCATGGTCTCGGCTTTCGTTGGTGCGATACGGCGCGCCGCTGACGCTAGGGCCAAGATAGTGGCGCGGACAATGAACGGCGATGCGCCAACAGTACCAGGTGGGGCTAACTGGGCCGCGTTGGGCGCGCCTGCTTGTAGATGCGCACGCCGTTACGAATCAGATAGTTGATCATCGCGAGGCGCGTCTCCATGCCGATCCGGCCAAGCGATGGTAGGACCTGGACGCCGTGGTAATTGGCGAACGGAACGATCCAGTTACGGAACTCGGCATCGGTCAACTCGCGAATCGTCTTTGGTTGGCGCTCGGTCGAGCCTGGGACGTCGACGAGCACATAGATCAGGTCGAGATCAGCATCGACCATCATCTCAGCCTGACCGGTTATCTTTCGAAACTCATGCATTTCGCTATCAGTTCGCTTTCGTAGGTGCTGAGGCCGTTGGTAGGCTAATTGCCGTCGATGAACGACGTCTGTACGCCACAGGGTATATCATGCCGACTGTCGAAAAATAATAAACCCCGAGCTGAACCCGAGGTACTCGCCATGGTTTCACCGGCAAGCATGACTGCACAAAGTATTCCGAAACCGCGTCGCGTGCGCACGGCCGTGCGCCGGCGCGCCAAGATCGTGGCTACGCTGGGTCCATCGGTTGCCGGCATTGAACAGTTGCGCCAGCTGGTCGCCGCCGGCATGGACGTCGCCCGGATTAACTCCGCACACGGCACGCTCGAGCAGCGGGCACAGTTCCTGGAAAATGTCAGAACCGTAGCGAAGGAAATGGGCAAGCACATCCCGGTGCTGCTCGACCTGCGCGGCCTCAAATTGCGCACCGGCCCGCTCGCCGGCCGCGACGCAGTGCCGCTGGCGCCGGGCGCGCGCGTCCACCTTTACCCCGGCAATGTGCCGACGACCGAGGGCACGATCGGCATCAATTACCCGCGCCTGCTGGAGGTGCTGGTACCCGGCGAACGCGTGCTATTGGCCGACGGTTTGATCGAGCTGCTAGTTGAAGAGGTCACCAGGGAGTGCGCAGTGTGCTCGGTTGGCCGCGGCGGGCCGCTGGCCAGCGGGCAGGGCGCGACGCTTCCGAACGTGCGCCTGCAGGACGCCGCGATCACCGAGACCGATCGCGCCGACATCCGCTTCGCCGCCGAGCACGGCGTCGAGTTCCTCGGCCTTTCGTTCCTCAGCACCGATGAGGACGTCTACGAAGCGCGCCGGATCGCGCTCGAGTACGGCGCCAAGCCGGGGATCGTAGCGAAGATCGAGCGGCCCTACGCCCTGAGTCAGATCGAGCCGATCGCGCGGGCGTCGGACGCGGTGATGGTCGCGCGCGGAGACCTCGGCGTCCAGCTGCCGCCCGAGCAGGTGCCGCGCGCCCAAAAGGAGATCATCCGCGTCTGCAACCGGCTAGGTACGCCGGTGATCACAGCGACGCAGATGCTGGAATCCATGATCATGCAGCCGGTGCCTACGCGCGCCGAGACCAGCGACGTGGCCAACGCCATCCTCGACGGCTCCGACGCGGTCATGCTCAGCGCCGAGACGGCGACCGGGCGCTACCCGACCGAGGCCGTGGCGATGATGGACCGCATCATTCGCGAGGCCGAGAAGGAAGGCGCGATTCGGCCGCTGGGCATTCAGGAGGCGGACCCGTCGGAGAACGCCGAGAGCGCCGTCACGGCTGCGCTCGGCCGGGCGACGCGCTCACTGGTCGACGCCGCCCCGATTCAGGCGGTCATCGTCTTCACGCTCAGCGGGGCGAGCGCGCGCCTGATCGCCCGCAACCGGCCCAACGCGCCGATCTTCGCGATCACCACCGACCCGTTCGTCGCCCGCCGACTGACACTGCTTTGGGGCGTCGAGGCGTTCGTGCTTCCGTTGGTCGATGACATCAACGAGTTGATCGAGTCCGCCACGGAATTGCTGTTGAACGCGGGCGTACTCGAGGCGGGACTGGACGCGCTATTCGTCGGCAGCCTGCCGGTCTTCCGGGTCAGCGGCCGGACGAACCTGATCCACGTGCGCACGATTGGCGACGAGCACGCATGACGGACGGTTCGGATTTCGACCGGCAAGCGCCGGTCATCAACGAAACGCCGGTGCCGCATCACTGCTTCGGGTGCGGCGCGCTGAACGCCAGCGGTCTCAAGCTGCGCTTTCGCCGGCTGACCGATGGCGGCGTTTGGGCGGAGTTCACGCCGGATCGCCGCTTCGAGGGCTACCTCGGAATGGTCCACGGCGGTGTGCTGGCGACGATGCTGGACGAGGCCATGAGCTGGGCGATCACCGCTTCGGGTGACTTCGCCGTCACCGCGCGCATGAATACCGCCTTCCGGTCACCGGCCATGGTCGGGCGTCCGCTGCGCGTCGAGGGGCGCGTCGTGAGCGAGCGCCGGCGACTGGTCGACACCTCGGCCCGGATCGTCGACAGCGAATCTGGCGAACTGCTCGCCGAAGCCGAGGCCGTATTCATGCGCGTCTCCGCGGAGCAGACGGCCGACTGGCGTGCCGCATATCTTGGGGAGAGCTGACTCGTTCCTGGATCAGTTATTCGCTGCCGAGCATCGGCTCGCATAACTCGCAACATCCAAGGGGAGTCGGCCCGTCCAGCCATCGTAGGGGGCGGGTAGCCACGGGGTGGGTACCCGCCCCCTACGGTCAATAGGCGAGCGCAGTACCTGAGATGGCCCGACGATTCGCGATACGGCTTAGTAGCCTTTGCGCTTGTCGATGACGCCTTCGAGCGGCTCGCCGCGCGAGAGCCGGCCGATGTTTTCGATGACGCGGTTCTGGACACGGCCGACGCGATACTGGCTGGCTCCCGCGGTGTGTGGCGTGATGATGACGTTGTCGTAGCCCCACAGCGGGCTGTCATCCGGGAGCGGCTCCGGCTCGGTCACATCCAGGCCGGCGCCTGCAAGCTTGCCGCTGTCGAGCGCGGCCATCAGCGCCTCAAGATCGATGATCGGGCCGCGGGTGACGTTGATCACGTAGCTGCGTTCTGGCATGGCGTCGAACACGTCGCCGTCGATGAGATGGTATGTGTCGCGGGTGAGCGGGCAGCAGACGAACAGCACGTCTGCGTTGCTCGCCATTTCGATCAGCCGCTCGGGTTGACTCAGTGCCTCGACATAATCCGGCCGCTCGGTCACGTCGGGGTCGATCGCCAGAATGCGCATGCCGAAGCCGTGGGCGCGGCGCGCGACCTCGCTGCCCGTTCCGCCGAAGCCAACGATTCCGGCCGTCAGGCGGCTCAGCTCGCGGCTCGCCCGGCGCATCGGGAGGCGGTTGTCCCAGCGCCGCTGGCGAGCGGCCCAGGCGATCGAACGCGTCAGCGCCAGCAGTAGCCCAAAGGCGTGGTCCGCCAGGTGCGGTCCGACTAGACCCTTCTCGCTGGTCAAAATCACGTCGCTCTCGACGAAAGCCGGGAACAGCATTGAGTCGACGCCCGACGAGAGCGACTGCACCCAGCGAAGCTGCCCGGCGTGCTCGAACATCTCCTCATCCAGTTCGCCGATCAAAGCGTCAGCGTCGCGGATCTCCGCCAGGATACGCTCGCGGTCATTGGTGACGACCAGTTCCGTCGCCCCAGCTGCGCGGATGCGCTCGGCTTGCTCGTCGGTGACTTCGGCCCAGATGTGCTCGCGGGGGATGAGTAGAACTTTCACGCCTTACCTGCTCTCTGATCGATCAAGCGCCGCAATGGGCTTCGAGCGCCGCGATGATCGCGTCGCCTACCTCGGAGGTGGTCGCGGTGCCGCCCAGGTCCGGGGTTCGCGCCGCGCCCGAGGCGGTTACCCCCTCGATCGCGGCCATGAGTGCCGCCGCGCCGTCCGGTACCCCCAGGTCTTCGAGCATCATCGCGGCCGACCAGATGGCGGCGATCGGATTGGCGATGCCTTTGCCGGCGATGTCCGGAGCCGAGCCATGGACGGGCTCGAAGATGCCCGGCACCCCGCCGGCCGGGTTGATGCTCGCGCTGGGCGGCAAGCCGAGCGAGCCCATCAGCGCGCCGCCGAGGTCACTCAGGATATCGCCGAACAGGTTGGAGCCGACCACCACGCCGAGTGTGTGAGGGTGGGTGACGAAGCGCGCGCTCAAGGCATCGACGTGATACTGGGAAGCTTCGATATCTGGATACTCGCTCCGGACGGCGTCGAATACCTCGTCCCAGAAGACCATCGAGTATTGGCAAGCGTTGGATTTGGTGGCGCTTTGGACGCTCCCGAAGCCGTGCTTGCGGGCGTACTCGAAGGCGTAACGAATGATCCGCTCGGTGCCGGTGCGGGTGAAGACGGCGGTCTGCATGGCCGTCTCGTGCGGCGTGCCGGGGTGTACTCGACCGCCGACGCCAGCGTATTCGCCCTCGGTGTTCTCGCGGACGATGACGAAATTGATGTCCTCTGGACCACGTCCGGCCAGCGGCCCGGTGACGCCGGGCAGGAGACGCACCGGCCGCAGGTTGACCCACACGTCGAAGGTCTTGCGGATCGGCAGCAGCATGCCCCAGAGCGAGACGTGGTCGGGCACGCCGGGGAAGCCGCAGGCGCCGAGATAGATGGCGTGATGCTGGCTGAGGCGGTCCAGCGCATCGTCGTCCATCATCTTGCCGTGTTCGAGGTAGTAGCGGCAGGAGTAAGGATAGCTGGTGTAGTTGAACTGCAGGCCGCCGTCCAGTTCGGCGAGGCGATTCAGTACGCGAACTCCCTGCTCGATGACATCGTGGCCGATGCCGTCGCCGGGGATTAGGGCGATGTCAAAGGTTCGCAACGGGCACTCTTCTCTGCGTGGTCGCGCCGGGCGCGTTACGGGTGTCGCTCTGGCGGACTATTATCGCGATGTCGGAGAAGCCGTCCAGAGGGCAGAGCAAGGAGGGCCCATGCGCATCGACGTCGTCACCGTCATCACCGGATTGGACGAGGCTGCTCTCGAGCGGCGGCGGCAGGCGCTCATGCGCTTTGCCTCGCCCGGGACGGATATCCGCCTGGTCGTGACCGGCAGCGGCCCGGCCTCAGTGGAATCGGAAGCCGAATTGGAACTGGCCGCGCCCGGCATCCTGAAGGCTGTCCTGGAGTCTGCGGAGAGCGGAGCGGACGGCATCGTCATCTGGGGCGGGCATGACCCGTCGCTGCGGTCGGCGCGTGAGCTGGTGGATGTACCGGTGATTGGTCCCGGCATGGCGTCGATGCTGCTGGCCTGCTCGCTGGCGCGGCGCTTCAGCTTGCTGGTGCAGCTGCCGAACGTCCTCGCCATCGCCGAGCGGCAAATCCGCGAGCTGGGTCTGGGCGAGCGCTGCGCCTCGATCCGCTCGGTGGACGTGCCGGTCCTCGAGCTAGCGGGCGACGAAGTCTTCCCGAAGATGCTCGACGCCGCGCTGGCGGCAGTCGACGAGGACGGCGCGGACGCCATCTGCCTCGGTTGCATGGCGATGACGCCGCATGCCCCGCGCCTTGCCCGGGAGCTGGACGAGCAGCGGCCGGGCGCGTTGGTGATCGATCCCGGTCTGGCGGCCGTGCGCTGGCTGGAGATGACCATCGGGATGGGCCTCAGCCACAGCCGCCGCTCATATCTCAACCCGCCAAAGCCGGTGACGTTCTAGGCCGCGCGCGACGATGGTCAGACGCGGTCCCAGTTCTGGATGTCCCAGAAGCTGGAGGCCCAGACCGAGATCTCATGGCCGACGATCGAATTGGCGATGCCGTTGATCGCGGTGCGCGCGACCAGCGGGATCTCGACCACTTCGTTCACGACGATGTCGTTCATCCTGATGAAAAGCTCGTTCTGGCGCTCGGGGTCGATCGCCTCGTTCGCTTCCAACCAGAGCTCGTTGTACTCGTCCGCTGCTGGGTTGTTGAACCAGCGCTCGACGTTGCGGCCGCCCCAGTCGTTGGATTTCTGGGGGATGTCGGCTTCCGGCTCGGTCGATTTCCAGAAGCTCATATAGCGGATAGGGTAGATCGTGCCGGAGTTGGT
>DATGQR010000585.1:0-13517 GCA_035304105.1 Thermomicrobiales bacterium
TTCGGTGATCGTCGCGGCCGTGCGGGCGCGAATCACGAAGCCCTCCGGGGCCGGTGCGATCGAGTCCGGCTCCTCCAGCTCGTCGATGATCGAGCGCACGGCGGCCTGCAGCTCGTGGATGAACTGGCTGCCACCTTCCGCCAGCCGGAAGCTGAGCGTCATCTCGGCCAGGTGCTCGCCGGTGTTGTTGATGATGTGCTGGAAGGCGTGGCCGTCGGCGTCGCCGCGCAGCAACAGCACGCAGTCCGGCTCCTCGAAGACCTCGGCCGCGACCAGCTGCGGGACGTCGGCCACGGTCGGCACGCAGATAACACTGACCGTGCCGTAGATCCTCTGGTTGAGCGTCGCCGCCAGGCCCAGCGCCGAGGCCGCCGTCGCGACCACGTCGACCGGCGCCCAGCCGATGCCGTCGTCGCCCTCCGGGCCGCTCGCGGCGCAGGCGAAGGCCACGTGGCCGTGGCGCAATCCTTTGCGCATGTCCTCGCGGTTCAGGCGCTCGCGGCGCGCGATGAAGGCGCGCTCGACGCCGCCGATGCCCCACTGGACGGAGAAGCCCTGGACCCGCAGGAACCCGACCAGCGCCTCCTGCCGCTCTTGCGCGCCGGCGGCAGGGTCATGTAGTTGATCGGCGAGCTTGCGCAGCGCGCCCGTGTGTCGCTCGATCGTCCGGCGTGCCGCTTCACCAAGTTCCTTGCGTCCGTCAAAGTGCGACATCGTGGCTCAATTTCCTGTCTAACTCTTGATCTCGTCTAACACAACTCGAAAAGTCCGGGGCCGCTAGCGCGCGATCGCGGAGATGCGCGCCCCGTCAATCGTCTCCGGAGCGACCTCCAGCGCCTGGCTAGCCGTGAAGCGAACCGCCAGCGGGCCGTCGCCGAAGCGCGTGATCCGCTCGGCCAACTCGCCGTTGCCCTCCGGCTGGTGAATCTCGATCGTGTGCGGGCCGGCCCTCAGGCTGATGCATTGTGTCGGCTCGCCCGCCTCCTCGCTCAGCACCGGCTCCGGAGCCTCCTGGTCGAGCAGCTGGGCATAGGTCGCGCCGGTCGTCGCCAGGTCGGCTACCAACACCTGCAGGCGGTCGATGCCGGTCACTCCGTTCGCGTGGCGCGCGTCGTCGCCGTGCGGGACGCGCAGGCTGCGGTCGGTGATGTCGTCGATCAGGAAGGGCAGGCCGTGGTCGCTGATGCCCGCCGGGTGGGCGGTGCGCCACTCCAGCTGCACACCGTCCGGGCGGCTGCGGGCGCCAGGGTTCGGCCCGTTGTAGGCGATGCCGCGCTCGCGAAGCGCCTCCAGCTCGCGGGCCAGGTCATCGCTGCCCAGCGCGTGGTCGATCAGCCCCGCGCCGGTGTTCTGGAAGCGGTGCCAGCGGTGGGCATCATAGTCCGGCTCCCAGAATGCGATCAGCTCCAGGTAGGAGCCGTCCTGGAAGGCGACCAGCGCGTTGTGGGTGCCGCGCGGGTGCTTGCCGCCGGGAACGACGGTGAAACCCAGTTCGCCCCACGTACTGGCGGCCGTTTCCAGATCCGAAACCATGATGACGATATGGTCGATACCCGTGATCACCGCAACCCTCCCCCGATCATGACGCGCGTCGGCACCGATTGTACCCGCCCGGCGATCTTCAATTACGTCTACGCATGCCCATCACGGACCGGTTCTCAGGGGCCGTTCGTCCCACGCAACCCCACGCCGGCCGCGAACGTTCAATACAATGGCGAGCGAACAGCGTGCTCGTGTCGTGTTCCAGAACCTGGAAATCCCGGAGGGCGGCCCGCCTGATGCGCCGCATCACACCACTTTTTCTCTTGTTCGGAATGCTCCTCATCATCGTGTCCTCCTGCACCGGCCCCGACTCCCGCGACGATGACGACGGCACCGCGACGCCGACGCCCACGATGGAGGTCGCGACGGCGCCCGAAGAGCCCACCGAAGCCGAAGACCAGGGCCGCGCGACCGAACGCGAGACGAGGACGCCCGGCGCGACGCCGGAGGCCACCGGTACGGAGCCCGAACAGGCCGAGCCGACCGCGACGGCGACCAGCGAGCCGAACCCGACGCCGACCGCCGCGGAGACGCCCACCGAGGCTCCCACGCCGAGTCCAACGCCGCTGCCGCTCGGCCTGGAAGCGTCGCTGCCGTCGATCGAACAGCTGGGCGACCCGGGCTACTTCCTGGCGAACCAGGGCTCGCAGTCCGCCCTGGACCTGGCCAACTCCTATAGCGACTCCTCGGCCCACCTGGAGCGGCTCGACAACTGGGGCTTCAAGGAGCATCTGTTCCGCGAGTTCGGCCGCGAGCCGGCCGGGCCGGACGACGCCCTGCCCAGCTACGTGCTGGCGACGGTGAATGAGTACGGCAGCCCCGAGCAGGCTGGCGAGGCGATGGACTGGCTCGAGTCGCTCAACCGCAGCCAGGGGCACGAGTTCGTCGATCCGGCGCCCGCTTTCGGCGACCGCGCGATCGCTAGCAGCGTGGCGACCGCTGACGGCACGCCCTCGTCGATCGTCTTCGTCCAGGTGGGGCCGCGCGTCTACGCCTACTTCGCCCAGGGCGGCCAGCCGCTGGAGTTCGTCATGCGCCTGGCCGAGGAGAACACCCGCCGGATCACTGAAGCCGGCTAACCCGCCGTTTGGCTGGCGAACGGCGCGCCGAGCGGTATCATTTGTGAGGATGATCACAATCCTGTGGTCGCCTGGGTGTGTTTCATTGGTCGAGCAAACGGGGGAACCGGTGGAACGATCGGCACGACTGTCGCTGGACCAGCGCGAGGCGTGGATCGGCGAGATGCGGGTGCTCTACTGCGCCGCCCGGCGGCGCGACGGGGACTGGGTCGCACTCGGCAATGTGTTCGACGAGCGCGACGTGCTGGGCGGCCGGGCGCGGCTCGTTTCCGGGTGCGGGCCGACCGAGTTGACGGCTATCGAGCGCATGCTGCTGCGCGTCGCCGAGCAGGCCGGCGCGGTCGCCAAGGCTGGCTAGCCGCGCTCCTTCGCGATCGTCGGGGCGATGCCGGCCGCGCGATCCTCGTAGCGGCCGAGCGCGAAGAGCAGCGATGACAGCCGGTTGAGGTAGGCCAGGATCGTCTCGTTCTTCAGCTCCCCGCCGTGGGCCAGCGCCGTGCCCAGGCGCTCGGCGCGGCGCACCACCGTTCGCGCCACGTCGAGCGCGGCGCCCGGCACGGTGTCGCCCGGGACGATGAACTCGCGCCCGATCTGGGCGTCAGCTGCGACCGCGTCGGTCGCCTCTTCCAGCTTTTCCAGGTGCCCGGCGCCGATGCGGTACTTCTCGGCCAGCTTCTCCGAGACAAAGGCCAGCTCGGCCATGATCGTGTAGATGTCGCGTTGCACGTCGAGCAGGATCTCCTTCGTCCGCTCCGTGCCCGCCAGCGCCCGGGCCATCCCGATCTGCGAGGTCGCTTCGTCCAGCGTCCCGATGAACTCCGTCGTGGGGTGGTGCTTGGGGACGCGCGCGCCCAGCAGGTCGGTGTATCCGCTGTCGCCCCGCCCGGTGTAGAACTTCTTGCCGTCCATCGTGCTCCCATCCACGGCGCTGCCCCGCCGTTTCCCTCATGGGTTTCAGGCCTGCAACGTATACTCTGAGGCGGGCTTGCGCAGTCGCACAGGCCCTTTGATTATCCACCAGCCGGCGCCCCGCGGCGGTGGAGCCCACACTGCGTACTGCGTTGTTCAGAATGTTAGAGATCACCACCATGGCATCAGATTTCAACCCCGGCCAGCATCGCCCCGCCCCGGAATCGACAGCTGCAGGCCACCAGACGGTCGCCTCGCCGACGCCTCTCGCGCGCCCGCAGCAGCGCTCCTCGGCCGGTCGGCTGGGGCTCGCTCTCGCCGCCGTCGCCTTCATGATGATCTTCGGCGTGGCCGCCTTCGGCGCCGGCATCGTCTTCGAGCGTCAGGTGCTCGCCGACGACGATCCATCGAGCAACGCGCCGGTGGCCGTCTTCAACCGCGCCTGGGACATCGTCCAGGAGAACTATGTGGTCGAGGAGGCGATCGACGAGGACCGCATGCTCGAAGGCGCGATCGAGGGCATGCTGGCGACACTCGGCGACGAGGGCCACACCCGCTACCTGACCGCCGAGGAGACGGCGCTCGACCGGCAGTCGTCGCGCGGCGTCTATTACGGCGTCGGTATCGAGGTCCGCGAGGTCGAAGGCCAGGGGCTGGTGGTGATGCGCACCTTCCCGACCTCATCGGCTGAGGAAGAAGGCGTCCAGCGCGACGACGTCATCGTGGCCGTGGACGGCGAGGATGTCACCAACACGCCGACCGACGAGATCGTCCGGCGCATCCGCGGCCCGGAGGGCACGCGCGTGCAGCTCACCGTCTTCCGGCCTTCGGCGAACCAGGAGATCAGCTTCGACCTCGAGCGCCGCGAGATCAAGGTCTCGGCGGTGAGCTGGGGGATGCTGGAGAACAACATTGCCCTGCTGCGTCTGGATCAGTTCTCCGACCGCTCCGGTGAGGACATGGCGGCCGCGCTGCAGGCCGCGCTCGACCAGGGCGCCCAGGGCGTCATCCTCGACCTGCGCGGCAACCCCGGCGGGCTGGTGCGGGAGGCGCGCGAAGTCGCCTCGCTCTTCGTGCCCGACGACGCGCCGATCTTCATCAGCCGTACCCGCGACGGTGGCGAGGAGGTCCACCGGGCCGAGCGCGGCGATGTCTATCTGGACGAGGACATCCCGCTGGTCGTCCTGATCGATCACACCTCCGCCTCGGCCTCGGAGATCGTCTCCGGCTCGATTCAGAGCCAGGCCCCTAACGGCACGCTGGTCGGCGAGACGACGGTCGGGACCGGCACGGTGTTGCGCCAGTTCGAGCTGGGCGACGGCTCGACTATCTGGCTGGGCGTCGAGCTGTGGCTCACTCCCGAAGGGCAGATGATCCGTGGTGAGGGCATCACCCCGGACATCGTCGTGCCGCTGGCCGAAGACCAGATCCCCTTCGTTCCCGATGACGACCTGCCGCCACCGCCGGTCAGCGAGATAAACGACGACCAGATCGAGTTTGCCTTCGACCTGCTGACCGGTTCCTCGGCGCAAAGCTCGTTTCCCGTCCCGAGCGGCGCCGGTCAGCCCTGGTAGACCGGCGGCGCATGGGTCGGGTAACCTGAGGTCTGGGGTTCGCCGGCGGTGCGGGCCGAAGTCAGCAGACGTTGAGGGTTGAACTGGGAGGCGCGTCGTTGGACGACCAGCAGCGTGAGGTGAGCGGGCCGCTCGCCGGTATTCGAGTGCTCGATCTGTCGCGGGTGCTTGCCGGCCCGTACTGCTCGATGATCCTCGGAGATCTCGGCGCCGACGTCATCAAGGTCGAGCGTCCCGGCAGCGGCGACGACACGCGCGCCTGGGGGCCGCCCTGGGCCGGCACCGAGAGCGCCTACTACCTCTCGGCAAACCGCAACAAGCGCAGCCTGACATTGAACCTCAAGGAGCCCGAGGCGCAGGAGATCGTCCGCGACCTGGCGAAGCAGTGCGATGTCGTGGTCGAGAACTTCCGCGCCGGCAGCCTGGAGCGCATGGGGATCGGCTACGAGCAGCTCAGCCAGGTCAACCCCGCGCTGGTCTGGGTGACGATCTCCGGCTACGGCCGCCGCGGCCCCGACGCCGACAAGCCGGGCTACGACTTCGTCGTCCAGGGCGAGTCCGGCATCATGGCGATTACCGGCGACGTCGACGGCGAGCCGATGAAGGTCGGCGTGGCCATTGTCGACGTGACGACCGCGCTGTACGCCGCCATTGCCGCCCTTGCCGCGCTGCGCGAGCGCGAGCACAGCGGCAAGGGGCAGCGGGTGGACGCCAACCTCTACGCCTCGGCGCTCGGCTGGTTGATCAATGTCGCGTCCAACCACCTGGTCTCCGGCCAGCCGGCCAGGCGCTACGGCAACGCGCACGCCAACATCGTGCCGTACCAGACGTTCAAAGCGCGCGATAAGTACATGTCGATCGCCGTCGGCACCGACCGCCAGTTCCGCGATCTCTGCAAGATCATCGGCAACGAGGCGCTGGCCGACGACGAGCGCTTCGCCACCAACTCGGCGCGCGTTGAGAATCGTGAGGAGCTGGTGGCGATCCTCCAGGCGGCATTCGAGCAGAAGGACGCCGAGGAGTGGTTGACGGCCTGCCGCGAGGCGATCATCCCGTCCGGCCCGATTCAGACCGTCGAGGAAGCGCTCGCCGCGCCCCAGACGCGGGCGCTGGGCATGGTCCAGGAGCTGCCGCACCCGACGGCCGGCACGGTCAAGCTCACCGGCATTCCATTCGAGCTGTCCCGCACCCCGGCCGAGATCCGCATGCCGCCGCCCACGCTGGGCCAGCACACCGACGAGATCCTCACCGAGCTCGCCGGCCGCACCCCGGAGCAGATCGCCGACCTCCGCGCCCGTGGCGTGATCTAGGCCTGCCCGTCAAGTCGCACGCAGCGCGCATCCCGGATCGGAGAGCCGCCCTTCCGGGATGCCTTCCTTGAAGGCGCAACACCAAGTTCCATCATGGTTGCCCGTACCGTCGCCGCCTGGGGATACCCGACCCCTACGATTGTGATGCTCGCCAGCCACCGGGAACGGTCAAGCGTCTCGAATCGGCGTATGGGGAGGCTAGTTGGCTAGGCCGGTGACGAGGTCGTGGACGAGCGGGCGGGCACGGATCTGCTCGGCCAGCAGTTCCAGGCGCACCCAGGCCTCGCCGATGTGCACCGGCCGGCGCTCGATCTCGTAGACGATGAACTCGATCGCCGTGAAGATCTCGTTCGGCGTCCGCGAGACATCCGGCGGCAGCAGCTTCGAGAGCCGCGTCAGGCGGTCGAGGATCTTCTGGGCGTGGTCGGTCCGCTCGCTGTGAGGCAGGCGGGTATCGAGCAGCTCTTCAAGCTCGTAGATGTCCAGGATCATGCGCTCGAGCTGCTCCATCGCGCCGACGGCGCTGGGGGACAGGATCTCGCGGCAGAGGTCGCGGTAGATGTAGGTTTCGGGCGGGGATTGTGGAGTTGGTTGCACGGTCACCTTCCCTGCGATCGGGCCGGCCTTGAGCAGATAATACCCGAAGGTTGCCGGGGGCGCCTGGGGAAAATGCAAAACCGGCCCCGCAGGGCCGGTTTTGAGGTTTTTGGGCGCTCACCTCGTCGGTGATACTGCTACGCAGCAACCTCCGAGGCGACGCCCGAAGTACCATGACTACTCATTACTGGGCATCACCTCCTTTACCCTGCTCGGTCTTTACTTAAAGCGGACGGTCACTGCAGGGAGTCTACCGTACACCGGTCGCAGCGTCAACGCCGAGCGCTCATAACGGTCTGGATCATGACCGTCGGGCTACTCCTGCTGCTCGGGCACCGGCAGGCGGATTTCCTGGCCGACTTCGATGTCGTTGGGGTCGGAGAGCCCGTTGAGCGCCACGATATCCGCCAGATTGAGCTGGTAGCGGATGGCGATTGAGTAGAGCGTGTCGCCCTCCTGGACCACGTATGTCTCCGGGACAGGGCCGGTTTCCGGCGGCTCGGTCGGCGTGCCGGGGATGCGGCTGGGGTCGACCGGCGTGGGCGTCACGATCGCGAGCGGCGCCAGCGTCGCTGCCGGCTCGTTGGTCGCCGTCTCCTCGGGCGAAGATGAGCGCGCCTCGTCGTCGTCCAGCGGGTTCGTGCAGGCCGCCAGCAGCAGTGTCGCCAGCGCGATCAGCGCGATCCGTGGCAGGTGGCTCACTCGCACTCTCCTCTCCGCTGGAACAGGCGTTGCTGCAGGCGCTGGATGTGCGCGCGCCGCTGCTCCGTCGATGACTCGTCGATCGAAAACTCGAGCGACACGACCTGGTTGAGCCGCGCGCCTTCCGGCAGCAGGTCGAGCGGGACGATCGCCTCGCGGCCGTCGTCGTCGACCAATGTCGCCACCAGATCGCCGTCGCGGTTGCGCTGGATCTCGTCGATCGTCATGTGATGCGACACCGGCTTGTTCACCTTTCCGCGCTCGTCTCGACCGTCTCGATCTCGTAGTGCCCGTCCTCGATGATGACGTTGACCGTGCCGTCGATGTCGGTGCGATAGATCTCGACCCCGCGGAAGCGTAACCGCTGGAGCACCTCGTCGTGGGGATGTCCGTACGGATTGTTCTCCCCGGCCGAGATGATTACAACGTCCGGCGCGGTCGCGTCCAGGAACGCGCCGCTGCTGGAGGTGTTGCTGCCGTGGTGACCGGCCACCAGCACATCGACCTGCAGGTCCGCGCCGTACTCTTCGACCAGCACCGCTTCGCCGTTCTGCTCCAGGTCGCCCGGGATCAGCACGCTGACGCCAGCGTAGGTCACGCGCACGACTGTGCTGTTCTCATTCGAATCCGGCTCGCCGCCGCTGGTTAGCATGTCGTCGACGGGCCAGAGCAGTTCGAGCTCGACTTCCCCCAGCTTGAGCTGCTCGCCCTGGCGCGCCAGGATCGCCGGGATGCCCTGGTCGAGGACGATCTCCAGCGTCTCGCCGTACGTCTGGTTGGTGGTCGGGATAGCCGGGTCGACCCAGGCGCCGACCGTGAAGAGTTCCAGGACGCGCGGCATCCCGCCGACGTGGTCCTGATCGGGATGGCTGAGGATCAGGTAGTCCAGCTCCTCGACGCCCAGCGAGCGCAGGTAGGGCTCGATCTCGTTCTCGACGCGGGTGCCCGAGCGGCCGGCGTCGATCAGGGCGGCGCTGCCGTCGGGCGCGATGATCGCGACCGCCTGGCCCTGGTCGACATCCAGCACGCTGACGATCGCTGCGCCTTCGGGGAGCGGGGTGGCGGTCGCTTCCTCCTCATCGACTGCGTTCGAGGCCGAGAACAGGACGATCAGCAGGATGATGCAGGCCAGGAAGAGGATCGCGGCCACAACCGCGCCGACCAGCAAGCAGGTGTATCTCGCCGACGAGTTGCGCCCGACGAACATCAGCGCTCGCTATCGCCTCGCTGCAACTCCCGCCAGACGTGGATGATCCGCTGGAGCACGGTGAGCTGGGTCAGCACGGCCAGGATGCCGACCGCCCACTCGGGGTAGCCCAGCATCAACCCGGCCGAGAGGATGATGACCCGCTCGGCGCGCTGGGCGAAGCCGACGTCGCCGCGCAGCCCGAGCCCCTCGGCTTTCGAGCGGGTGTAGGAGATCATTAGCGAGCCGACGACCGCGATGAAGGTCAGCAACACCGGCCAGGTTCCGGCGTCTTCGTCGAGGAAGTAGAGCAGCAGGCCGCCGAGGATGACGGCGTCCGCGTAGCGGTCGATCGTGCTGTCGAAGAATGAGCCGAAGCGCGATACCTGGCCGGTGGCCCGCGCGACTGCGCCGTCGACGACGTCGAAGGCGCCGGCGATCAGCAGCAGCGCGCCGCCCAGCAGCAGGTTGCCACTGGCGATGATCGCGGCCACAGCGGCGTTGAGGAACAGGCCGATGACGGTGATCGCGTTGGGCGAGAGATTGGTCTTGGCGACGACTCGTCCGATACCACTGAAGCGGCTGCGAAAGCGATCGGCGAAGCGCGTGCTAACCACGAGCGCGCTCCAGAAGCACGGCCGGCAGCTGAGCGGGCGCGCGCCGCGGCATCTCGCGCGCCAACCCGCGCTCGTAGACATCGAGGACGCGGCGCGCGATAACGGGCCAGCCGTACTTCTGCACGTCGCTGAGGCCCTCGGCAACCATCGAGCGGCGTAGCGTCTCATCGGCCAGCACGCGCACGATCGCCAGCGCGATCTCGTGCGGCTCCTCCGGCGCCGTCAACATCCCGGTGCGCCCGTGGTCGATCACGCCAGCGTAGCCGGGGATGTTTGAGGCGACGACCGGCGCGCCGGTGGCCAGCGCCTCCAGCAGCACGATCCCGAATGACTCGCGGCCCGTCGAGGGCGCGCAGAAGAGGTCGCAGGTCGCGTAGTAGCGGGGCAGGTCCCGCGCATGCACCGAGCCGGCGAAGATGACCTCGCCGGCGCCCAAATTCTCTGCCTGGCGGGCCGCGCGCCTGAAGTCGCCGGCCCCGACGACGATCAGGCGCGATTCCGGGAATTGTTTGCGCACCGTCGCCATCGCGCGCAGCAGATAGATGAATCCCTTACGCGGCTCGTCGTAGCGGCCGACGAACAGGATGTTCTTCTTGCCGTCCAGGTACTCGGTAATCGGCCGTACGTCCGGGCGGAAGCGCTCGAGGTCGATGCCGTTGGGGACGATCTCGTAGTCGCCGGGAAAGTGGCTGTCGACCGATTCGCGCGCCACCTCCGAGACAGCGATGCGCACGTCGAGCCGGTCGAGGAACAGGTCCATCAGCGCCTTGGTGTAGTGGTACCAGAAGTTGAACTCGCGGGCGGCGTGGAAGGTGGCGACGTTGAGTGCCTTCGAGAAGAGCATCGTCGCCATCGGCAGGATCGGCGCCAGCGGCTCGTGCATGTGGATCACGTCGAACTGCTCGCGCTCCAGGAAGCTGCGCACCTTCGAGATCACGAAGGGCGAGATCGTCACCCTTGCCGTCGAGCCGTTGGACGGGAACGGGATCGCCGTGCCGATGCGGTAGACGTGCCCATCGTCCGCCTCGCCGGTCTCCGGCGAGGCCGCGGCCAGGATGCGGGTCTCGTGTCCGAGCGCCTGAAACGCGCGGTCGAGTTGCGTGACGTGTTCGTTGACGCCGCCGCGCGTATTGAAGTCAAACGGAGAGACCTGCAGGATCTTCATTGCTTGCCTGGCGCGTTGTCGCAAAAAAGTCGCCGGCCACACAGCTGGGACAGGCGGTCACATAGACCGATTATAGCCTGACCGGGCACGAGCTGGCGTCCGAACGCGCAAACCTGCGCTATTGCAGGCCGCGATAGAGCCCGCCATCGACCTGCAGGGTGATGCCGGTGACGTAGCTGGCGGCCGGCGAGGCCAGGAAGGTCACCACGTTGGCGAACTCCTCCGGCTCACCCAGGCGTCCCAGCGGGATCGCCGAGGCGTCCGCGGCCAGCGCGTCGTCGAGCGACAGGCCGGCCGCCTCGGCGCGCTGGCGGGCCAGATCGACGATCCGGTCGGTGCGCGTCGGCCCGGGGCCGACGTTGTTGACCCGGATGCCGTAGGGCCCAAGCTCGTTGGCCATCGACTTCGCCAGGCCGATGACGCCGGCCCGGGCGGTGTTCGAGAGGATCAGCCCGTCCAGCGGCTGCTTGACCGAGACCGATGTGATGTTGACGATCGAGCCGCCGCCCTGCGCCTTCATGATCGGCACGACCGCCTTGGAGAGCCGCACCGTGCTCATCAGGTTCAGCTCGACCGCTTCCTGGAACGCCTCGACGTCGAGCGTCTCGAAGGTGCCGGCTGGCGGCCCCCCGGCGTTGTTGACCAGGATGTCGATGCGGCCGAAGCGCTCCATGGCCGTCGCCACCAGCCGGTCGATGTCGGCCTGGGCGCGTACGTCGGCCTGGACGCCAATGGCGCCCCCGCCGTTCTCGTAGCGCACGGCCTCGGCGGCGACCTCCTCAGCCGCCGCCTCGATGCGCTCCGCGCTTCGCGAACACATCACCACCTGCGCGCCCTCGCGGGCAAGCTGGATGGCCGTCGCCTTGCCCAGTCCCTTGCTCGAGGCAGCAACAATCGCCACCTGACCCCGCAGACCCAGATCCATGACCCCTCAACCCTCGCCTGTCGTGTCGCGCCTAGCCGGAAACCCGGTAGTTCGGCGCTTCCTTGGTGATGATGACATCGTGCGGATGGCTCTCGCGCAGGCCCGAGCCGGTGATCTGGATGAAGCGCGTGCGCGTCTTCATCTCGGCGATCGTCGGCGTCCCGCAGTAGCCCATCGACGCGCGCAGCCCGCCGACCAGCTGGTAGACCATGTTCGCGAGCGGCCCCTTGTAGGCGATGCGGCCCTCGATGCCTTCCGGTACGAACTTCGCCAGGCTCTCGACGTCCTGCTGGAAATAGCGATCCTTCGAGAACGAGCGCGTCTTCATGGCGCCGATAGAGCCCATGCCACGGTATTCCTTGTAGCGCTCGCCCTGGTAGAGGATCACCTCGCCCGGGCTCTCGTCGACGCCAGCGAAGAGCGAGCCGAGCATGACCGTGTCGGCGCCCGCCGCGATGGCCTTGGCGATGTCGCCGGAGAACTGGATGCCGCCGTCGGCGATGACCGGCACGCCGCGCCGCGCGGCGACCGCCGCGCAGTCCATGATCGCGGAGAGCTGCGGGACGCCGATCCCGGCGACCACACGCGTCGTGCAGATCGAGCCCGGCCCGACGCCGACCTTGATCGCGTCCGCTCCGGCGTTGATCAGCGCCTCGGCGGCCGCACCGGTGGCCACATTACCGGCCACTACGTCGACGTCCCAGTTGGCCTTGATCTCGGTAACTGTCTGGCCTACGGCCCTGGAATGGCCGTGCGCCGTGTCGACCACGATAGCGTCGACGCCAGCGTTGATCAGCGCCTCAGCGCGCGCCAGACCTTCCTTCCCGATGCCGACCGCCGCGGCGACGCGCAGACGGCCGCGCTCGTCCTTGGTGGCGTTCGGGTAGAGACGCCGCTTCTGAATGTCCTTGACGGTGATCAAACCCTTGAGAATGAAGCCCTCGTCGACGACCGGCAGCTTCTCCACCTTGTGCTCGTGGAGGATCTCCTCGGCCTGCTCGAGCGTGGTGCCGACCGGGACGGTGACCAGGTTCTCCTTGGTCATCAGCTCCTTGATCGGCTGCTCGAAATTCGTCTCGAAGCGCAGGTCGCGGTTGGTCAGGATCCCGACCAGCCTGCCGCTCTCGTCGGTGATCGGCACGCCGGAGATGTGGTAGCGCTCCATGACCGCCAGCGCGTCGGCGACGCAGTCATCCGGGCCGAGCGTGACCGGCTCGACAATCATCCCGGATTCGCTGCGCTTGACCTTGTCGACCTCGTCGACCTGATCCTCAATAGAAAGATTGCGGTGAATGACGCCGATGCCGCCCTCGCGTGCCAGGGCGATCGCCATGCGCGCCTCGGTGACGGTGTCCATGGCCGCCGAGACCAGCGGCAGGGCCAGCCGGATGCGCGGCGTGAAGAAACTCGACGTATCGACTTCACTCGGCATCGTGTTGGATTCATCGGGCAGGAGCAGGACGTCGTCAAACGTCAGGCCGATCCCGACCACGCGCGCGTCCTGCGCTTCGATTCCGGTGGTGGCAGGTGCCACCCGAGTGTTGTGCGGATCTCCTACAATCATGCGCGGCACCCCTTCAGCGCTATATTCCATTGCCGGTGGACACGATTTCTTCGTGCGATTCCGTTGCCAGCTGCGGGCCGGTATCCGTGCGTAGCTCGATCCCGAGGCGCGCGGCGACCTCCAGCGTCAGATCCCGGTAAGCCACAGCGCCCGGCGAACCGGGCGCGTACTCGACGATCGACTGTCCGTAGGACGGCGCTTCGGCCAACCGTACGGAGCGCGGGATGATCGCCTCGAAGCTGTGCCCCGGGAAGTGCTGGCGCACATTCTCGACGACGTCGGCCGCCAGGCGCGTGCGCGCGTCGTACATCGTCATGACGACGCCCAAAATGTCGAGCGCCGGGTTG
>DATGQR010000586.1:0-3289 GCA_035304105.1 Thermomicrobiales bacterium
GTTTCTCGGGTCGAAGTAGGCCTGGTTCGGATTGCCGGTGAAGTAGAAGTTCACCCCGCTGCCCTCGACCCTGCCGGTCGTGCTGCGGATCTCGATGCTGGAGTTCTCGAAGTAGTACAGCCCCGGCGCGAAGTGCGCGACGTCCCACGTGCGGATGCGCGCGTTCTTGTAGTAACCCGGCGCGAAGTTGCAGTCGGTGCCGGTCTCGCTGGCGTCCTCGAAGCCACGCGGGTTGCATCGGAACGTGCCGGTGATGGGCGGGCCGGGCGGCTTGGGAGGCGCCGCGTAGGCGTCGAACGGATCCTTCGCTGGCGCGCGCTTGTCGCGGATACCCCAGGGCGCCTGCCAGCCGGAGCGCTCCTGGACGGTGCCGGCCGCGTCGATGAAGCCGTCGGTGACGATGATGTTGGCCTCGCCACTGGACGTGATGTCGGCGTTCGAGATGATGCTGCCGTTCACTGCCCGGACGCTCATTGATCCGTTGACGTAGAGGCCGGGTTTGTCGAGCGCGATCAGGATGTAGTTGGCGTCGGCCTGATCGGTGATCCGGGCGACGGCGCGAGCTTCCACGCCCCAGGGCCCGTTATAGATCGCGCCCAGGAAATAGCGCTGGACATCCATCTGCAGTTCGACCGTGACGGCGCCATCCCAGCGATCGCCTTCGATGTCGACCGAGATCGCGCCGCGGTCCATCTCCGACGGCAGCCCGTTGGAGCGGGCAAAGTTTCTGGCCGCGACCGCGACGCCCGTGTCCGATTCGCCAGCGAGCAGCGCCCGCGCTCCGGCCAGGGCGGCAGCGTCGGCCGCCGCTTGCGCCTCGCGCCGCTCCGATAGGAGATAGCCCACATCGAGCGCCAGCGCCATCACGCCGACCAGGACGAATCCGAACAGCGCGAACATCACGAGCGTCTGCCCCTCTTCACGCCGCATTCGCAGGTTGCTGTTGTCCATCGCCGTTGGGGCCTCCTGAGCGTGCTAAGAGCCAGTTATAGTCGCGGAAATAGCGGTCTCTTCGAGAATTATCGAACCCCTTTGACAACCTGGGATATAGGTCCAACTCTCCAAGGGACTCGGGAGATTTTGCTTAGTACTCGCGAGACGAATGGGCTACTGGCACGGTGTGCCGGCATGCTGAACCACCGCCCGGACCTCGCGGGAGCCGTGTTTGCGCTGACGGTATCCTTCTGGATGGGTCGGCAGGTCAGCTACGAGAGCCAAAGCAAGGGAGGCAGGCATGGACCAACGTATCGAGCGCCTGGCGCGCGTGCTCGTCGAATACTCGCTGGAGATTCAGCCTGGGCAATTCGTCGCCTTCAACGGCACGCCTCTGGCGGCGCCGCTCATGCTGGCGCTCACCGAGCAGGTGCTGACAGCCGGCGCGCATCCCGTGCCTGCCATGCAGTTGCCCGGCGTCGATGAACTGGTGCTCAAGCTCGGCAGTGACGAGCAGGTGACCTACATCAGCCCGCCCCAGCGGGTCATCTATGAGCAGGCCGACGCGATCGTCCAGATCATTTCCGAACCCAATACGCGCCGGCTGTCGGGCGTCGACCCCGCCCGCCAGCGGCTGGCCGCCGAGGCGCGCGGCAGCTTGCTTCAGCAGTTGATGAACCGCTCGGCCGCCGGGGAGATGAACTGGTGCGTCACCCTCTTCCCGACAGAGGCGCACGCCCAGGACGCCAACATGTCGCTGCGCGAGCTGGAAGATTTCGTCTACCGCGCCTGTTACGTGAGCGATCCCGACGACGACCCGGTTGCTCGCTGGCAGGAAGCCTCTCGCGAGCAGGCCCGCCTGATCGACTGGCTGGCCGGCAAGAAGGAGGTCCACATCACCGGCCCGGATACCGACCTGCGGCTCAGCGTCGAGGGGCGCACCTGGATGAACGCCGACGGCAAGCGCAACTTCCCGGACGGTGAGATCTTCACCGCGCCGGTCGAGGATTCGGTTGAGGGCACGATCCGCTACAGTTTCCCGGCGATCCACGGCGGCCGCGAGGTCGAAGACGTCCGCCTGTGGTTTGAGGGTGGCAAGGTCGTCAAGGCCACAGCGGGCCGCAACGAGGAGTTCCTCCAGCAGATGCTGCAGAGCGACGAGGGCGCGGTGCGCATCGGTGAGTTCGCCTTCGGCACGAACTTCGGCATCGACCGCTTCACGCGCAACATCCTGTTTGACGAGAAGATCGGCGGCACGATCCACATCGCGCTAGGCGCCGGCTACCCCGAGACGGGCAGCAAGAACGAGAGCGCGATCCACTGGGACATGATCTGCGATCTCCGCGAGGGCGGCCAGGTCACCGTCGACGGCGAGCCCTTCCTCAAAGACGGCAAGTTCGTGGTCTAGTCTCAGCCGTCACCTACATCGACCGACCAGTAACTCGCTTCGTCATTGCTCGCAGGGGTGGAGCTTGTCTCCACCCCGAGCGGGCGACTCTGCTTGCGATCCGCGCGGGCGCGGGCGTTCCGGCGGCGAAGGCGAGCTTGATCACGGGCGCTCTCCTGTGAATCAGACATGGTTGCAGAGAAGCGAGAGCGCTTGCCAAATCGGCACGGGTCATGGATGATTAGCCGCGGGTGTACGTTCACTCTGTGGCGCGTCGTTCCGCGCGCTCATTCCATCCGGCAGCCGGACGGTGGGGTTGGTCTCGCTTGAGGATCCTGGCCTTCAGTCTTAGCCTGGCGTGCGTGGCGCTTGTCGCCCTGCTGTCGGCCTTCAGCTTCGCCAGCGATGACCCTCCCCCCGAAGGGCCGGCTGCCCCGCCGACGCTTCAGCCACGCGCAACTCGCGCCGCGACTCGGCCACCCTTCGAGCCGACCGCCGGTCCGACGGCTGCGGCTGAGGCCGGCCAGGCTGGGGGTGACGCCGCGACGATCGAGCCGGTCGGCATCCCGATCCATGTCTCGGCCGGCGGAGATCGCACGATGGGCAAGGCCGCCGAGGAGCCGGGCTCGACCGGCGGCACGCTGGTGATCGGCACTCTCGGCGCGCCAGCGTCGTTCAATCCCCTGCTGGCCAGTGAGATCCCGGCCGATTCGATCCTCAACGCGATCTTCGAGCCGCTCGTTGAACCACACCCGGACACGCTCGCGCCAGTCGGCGTGCTAGCGGCGTCCTGGCATGTCGACGCGCGCGGCCTGGTCTGGGTCTTCAGCCTGCGGGAGGGCGTGCGCTGGCACGATGGCGCGCCGCTGACGGCGGCCGACGTCGCGTTCTCCTACTCGCTATATCTCGACCCTGAACTGGGCCACCCGGCCGCCGAGAAGCTGGCCGGCGTCGTCACCGGCATCGAGG